>NZ_BAABRU010000005.1:300000-410003 GCF_039545135.1 Herpetosiphon gulosus
AATATCGCGACTGCCAGTGCTCACAAAGGGAAAACGCATTGTATGATCTGGCTCAAGCAAAAATTGATAGACCATGCCAGGTACATTCTCAATGATTCGTTGTAAGCGGGCCTCGTTATCGGTTAGAGCAGCCGAGGCCGCTACCTCGTTGCTCAGATCGCGTGAAATGCCAACTGTGCCAATGATCGAGCCATCGTGATTACGGATTGGGTGTTTGGTGGTTGCAAACAGATGCACCTCGCCTGTATAACGCGTGACTGGCTCAGAATTGATCACCAAGGCTTGACCTGTTTGAAACACCTGAGCATCATCGCGAATATATTGCTCGGTATAACTCGGTTGGTTAAAATCAGCGTCGATCAAATCTTGGAGCTGCTGGCTATCCATGCCATAGTATTCCCGAAAAGCGCGATTGGCGTAGCGAATATGCGAACCTGGGCCTTTGTATAAAATCAAATCGGGGATAGCATCTAAAATTTGTTCGTAGATCGAGTTCTGGGCACGCAAGTTGATGATGGTTTGGTGTAGGTCAATAGTCGTTTCATCCCGATCCACATACACATCAGTCCCCATTGCGTGCCTCCTCGATTTAATTTTTTGTAATTACTCTAGTGTCCCCCATGTGGGCTAACCTGCGCCTCCCACAAAGGTCACGATCTTATCTAGTACTTCTGTCGAATGGAGGATGCCACTATGGCCCAATTTGTTGGTCGCCAATAGTTCTGCATTAGGCCAGTGTTGCTGTAATTCTTGCGCATAGCGAAAATCAACCCGTAGATCATTGCGATCATGGACAATCAAGGCTGGTGGTAAATGCTGGGTTGGCATTGATTTCATGGCATAATGGCTGGCTGGTTGGCCAAATTGACGTTGCAAAGCTTGATCAAATAAACGCTTAAGCCGTTGCGATAAACCAAATCCATCGGCAAACGCGCCAGTCATATATTCGCCGCTAGTTGGTGCACCCATCAACACAACCCGCTGCGGTAGCGCGATATCAAGCGTACCCAGCATCCAAGCGCTGCAAGCTGCTCCAAACGAGTGTGCAATAATCACATCGAACGGGCCAAGTTGCTGCACGGTCGCCGCCAAAGCTGCGCTAAAATCAGGGATACTGGTGGTTTTGCCTTCAGAAGCGCCATGGGCTGGGCCATCGATCGCCGTTACTTCGTAGCCTAAACCAGCTAAGTGTGGGGCCAAGGCATGCCAACGCCGAGCATCGTGTTCCCAGCCATGCACCAGCAACACTTTGCGTGAGCCAGCACCCCAACGATAGGCTTGCAAACGCCGCCCGGCATGCTCAACATTCAACCGTTGGGCTGATTGCAGAAATTTTGAGGGTTTAGTGCTGGTTGCCCGCCGTGGTTGTAAAAAAAGCTGAAGCACCATGCGCCCAGCCAGTTGCGGTGCAAGATAGCTCAAGCCGCCAATGCTATTGCGCAGTAGCCGCGCTTGCCATGGAAGTTTGATCGATTGAGTTGCCATATGTTCCCCCTAGGAATTGCCAATTTGTGTCTAGCCAAATGTATGATAATTATTGTAATAAGCAATGTTACCACTGTCAACATTGAGGTAGCCAAATGATTGAAGAACGGTATCATCATGGTGATTTGCGCCAAGCCCTTTTGACGCTCGCCAAGCAGCAGCTCACCAGCCAAGGAATCGAATCGTTGAGTTTACGCGCGATCAGTCGTGAGGCAGGCGTGAGCCATGCAGCGGCCTACCGCCATTTTCCCAATAAAGAGGCCTTGGTGGCGGCTTTGGCCTGCGCTGGGTTTGAGCAATTACAAACGTTCGTTGCTGGAGAAGTGGCCGAGTATACAGCTGATCCAACTGAGCAATTTTTTCAATGTGGCATTGCCTATGTAAAATTTGCTCTCAATAATGCCACCTTATTTCGTTTGATGTTTGGGGTTTCTGGGGTTGATCGTTTGCAATACCCCGCCACCCATGCCGCTGCCCAAGCTAGTTTTGGGGTGCTGGTTGGCACAATCGAACGCGGCCAAGCGGCAGGCTTAATTGGCTCAGGTGAGCCACGCCAACTAGCATTTACGGCCTGGGCCGCCGTTCATGGCTTAGCAACCTTAGCGCTCCAAGATCAAATCACACCGCAAGGCACAATCGATCCTGAGCGCTTGGTTCGCAATACGGCAAAATTGCTTTGGCATGGCTTGAAATATGGGCAAATTTAGGCCATGTGGGCATCAAGCCATTCAATAACGAGGGGGATTAATGTGGTTTGTTCTGGTTCGTTCAGCACTTCATGATACAAGCCAGGGTAGCTATGCAGGGTTTTATCTTGTGATTTGAACAATCCAAAGGCATGAATCGCTCCAGCTGGACTAACCAAACGATCGGCCAAGCCTTGCAATAACAACACAGGCAAGCTAATTTCATTGGCACGTTGATCGATCACCCGCGTTGCGTTGATCATCGCGTTGCCCATTTGCGCTTTGATGCCTCCTTTGTAATTCAATGGATCAGCCTTGAAGGCCTCGACCACCTTGGGATCACGGCTGTTCCACTGGGGATCGAATGGCGCAACTGGTAAATTCGGCAGAAATTTGCTGATAAATGCGCCAACTTTAACCACCACTTTGGGCGTGGTGGCATCAACTTTGAAAGCTGGGCCAGTCAAGACCAAACCATGCAAATTGTGCCCATATTCCAAGGTGTAGAGGGTGCTGATCAAGCCACCCATGCTATGGCCGAGCATAAATAACGGACCATTTGGCTCTTTATCGCGTACCAATCGCACAAAACTAGCTAAATCGTTGACAAATTCATCAAAATGTTTGACCGTTGCGCGATTGCCCTGCGATTGACCATGGCCGCGATGATCAAGCGCCCAAACGCTATAGTTGGCCGCCACCAAAGCCTTGGCTACATGTTGATAACGTCCGCTGTGTTCGGCATAGCCATGCACCACTACCACTGTGGCCTTGGGCGCAGCTGGCCGCCATGTTTGATAAAAAATCGTCGTGTTGTTACCGCCCGTAAATGTTGCCGTTGTATGTTCCATTCACTAGCCTTTCTAAACGAGGGGTCAGGGGTCAGGGGTCGGGGATCAGGGTTGAAACCACCAAGGGCGCGAAGCACGCGAAAGATTCTCATTCCATCATTCGTGCATTTTATCCCCAATTCCGCTAGAGTAAAGTCTGGCTCCTGATCTCTAACCCCATCTCATAACTCTGCGCCTCTGCGTTAAATAGTCTGAATCCTAGCCCCTGATCCCTGACCCCTGAATCCTAGCCTCAACAAGCTCCGCGTAAACCGCCCGAATTTGAGCATATTTGTGCTCCCACGTTAGCTCGGCTAAAGTTTGCGCGTAGCCCTGTTGTCCAAGTCGTTGGGCTAACTCAGGGTTGGTCAGCAATTGAGTCAAGGCTGCTGTAAGTTGGGCAACATTGCCATAATCGACCAACAAGCCTGTTTCGCCCTCGCGAATAACCGCTGGAACGCCACCAGCTCGCGCACCAATCACAGGCAAGCGATATAACCAAGCCTCAAGATACACGATTCCAAATGAGTCGGTGCGTGAGGGCATGGCGAACAGTGTGGCAGCGGCCAAGGCATCGCGTTTGCGTTCTTGCGGCGCTCGCGCAAACACATGAATCCGCTGCTTGCTGGCAGGATCCAGCATTTCCCAAAGTTGCTCGAAATGGGCCATTGGTGTGCCAACCATCACCAGATGCTCGCTGCGCCCACTGGCCCAAAGCTGCTCCATCGCACGAATCAGGTCGAATGCGCCCTTTTCTTTGGCCAATGTGCCGATATACAGCACAAATGGTTGCTGAATCCCCGTTTCTTGGCGAAAACGCTCAGCATCGCCGCCCGCCAATTCATGTGGCTCAACCCCTACGCCAATGCAGCGCAAGGTTGAGCGCGAAATTCCACAATCGGCCAAATAATCGGCCTCAAGCGGCGTTTGCACAATCACCCGATCGGCTTGCTGCATCAATTTAATCTGATGGGGCATGGTGTAATAGCGCACCAACGAGCGATCACCAGGCACGCCCAAATGCACATATGGCGAAAGTACAAACGGAATTTTAGCCTGCTTGGCATATTTCAAGGCTGGGATCAGCATAAAATCTAAGGTAATGTTCGCCGCATGAACTAGCTCGAATTGCCCAATTTCTTGGCTTAGGGCACGATTAAATGCTGGCATGCGCGGCGTAATTTGGCTGAGCGCCATCAACAAACTGCTTGTGGCTGGCAAACGCCCAAGTTCCAGCATTGCTCGCCGCAAGATTGGGTACACCAAGGCTGGGCCAGGTGCACGCACGATCGGAAAGCGCCGAATCGCTACGCCATTGTGTTGCTCGGTTGGCTGATCGATCGTGCGCCGACCGCTAGCCCAGAAATGATCGAGATCCCAGGCATTGCTCGTCCAAACATCGACCGTATGCCCTTCGGCGGCCAACCGTTCAGCAATTACTTGGCAAACCTGCTCCGAACCACCGATATATGGGTAATAGCGCTGAATAACGTGTAAAATCCGCATGAATACTCGCTAACGGCCACAACCAGCAGGATTTTCGGCTTGGGCATACAGCCGATCAAATTCAGCCAAATAATGGCGAGCCAAATCGGGATCAGTAATAATCAATAAATTTTCATCGTTATTATTTTCAGCCGCCGCAGTAAAATTATATGAGCCAGTAATCACAATCTTTTCGTCGATTACAATTGTCTTATTATGTAAAATATAACAATTAGCGTCACGTAAAACTGGAATTCCAGCATCTTCCAAAATACCAAATTCAGAGCCAAGGCCTTCAGCATTGCGTGACTCCATCACGACTTGAACCTCCAAGCCAGCCTCATGACGATCGATCAAGGCTTGGGCGGTATCATCATCGGTAAATGAAAATGCAAGTACATTCACCGATTGCTTGGCTTTTTTAATATAATTGACGATTTTGGAGCGCGGCTTATCAACTGGTGAAAAATAGGTTTCGATCTGCACTCCACCAGCCAATTTAATTACTGGATTAGGCGTATTTTTGGGAGCTTTGCCACCCATCTTGCCAGCAAACATATCGAGAAAGCGTTGGCGATAATTGGCAACCAGCTCTGGTATGGTTGAACGAATCATATTATTGTTATTACGATAAACATCGTTCACAACCAAATTCATCGAGCCAGTCCAAACAATTGTATCGTCAATTACCACGATTTTGTTGTGCATAAATGCTGAACGCTCATCCCACGTAATTGGGATTTTGGCTGCTTCCAAACGTCCAGTCGTTTCAGCAACTTCCGGTGAAGCCAAATTTTCATCATCAACCACCAGTTGAACTTTGACTTTACGCTTTTTGGCACGAATCAAGGCATCGGTCATTAATTCTAAATCAAAATCGAACGATGCAATATAAATTGTGCTTTTGGCTGCATCAATATCGGCAATCATCACCGCATCAACCCCGCCTTTACGTCCAGCTGCTTTTTCAGGGTAACTTGGGCGGGTAAAAAACACCTGATACCAGGCTCCTTCGGCGACATAGGCTTTATCTGGATCAAGCGCCGCGATCACATTATTGGGATCGGCCATTGTTGGTGGATTTGTGGGTGTCGTTGGCCCAGCCACGCTGGTTGGCTCAACGCTAGTACGGCCCAGCCAACGATCAAAATAGCCCGCCTGATAGGCATAAACCAACCCAGCAATCACCAGGATCACGACAATTTGCCAAGGCTTGAGCTTCGTGGTCGATGTACTACGCGCCATAATCCAGCCTTTCGATATGTGGGTAGGGTTTAGGGGCTAGGTTTTAGGGATCAGATTTGTTAGCCACGAATTGCACGAATTCCACGAATTATTTAATTTCATCCCTCATCCTTCCCTCTGAACCCTATGTTCTATGCTCTATGCTCTATGTTCTTATCCTCGCCAGCCCCGGCGGCGCTTGATGCGGTGTGAGCGGGGCCGAGCATTTGCCCCTAACATTTGGCCCATGCGATCGAGCTTGGCAGTGATGACGTTTTGTTTGGCGGCTTGACCAGCCCCATCAAGTACATTTTGACCAAGTTTGGTCATTTGCTCGACCACACTTGGAATTAATTGACTCAGTGCGTTGGCAGCCGCTTGACCAGCTTGGGCAGCTGGATCGACTGGTTGCGGTGTTTCTGCAACAATTGCTTTATGCGCTTGATTCAACGCTGAGTTAGCTGCCGCCAGAACCTCGTTTACCTCAACAATATCATCACGATTCGCTTGACGCGCCGCTTGGAGCACATCGGCCTCAGCCACGCCAGCCTGAAGTTGTTGCTCAGCCCAACGCAATAATGCTTTCGCCGTCACATCAGTCAAATTGTCGGTCAATCGTTCGTTGTTGGCGAGGCGTTCAAATGCCGCTTGGCGATCAAGGCTCATTGGAATCCTCCTGTTGATCAATCTAGCGATCGGCCCAATCTGATTACGGGCGACGCACCCCAAGCACAATTATGCTACCACGTGGAATCAAAGCTCCATTATCGACTGGCTGACCATTGGCGGTTGCACTCACCACCATATTCGCCGCAATACTATCAAAATTGGGAATCAAATCTGGCCCTTGCTCATCGACAATATCGAGGCGTAGATCGCTGCGCGTTGCCAAAATCGCCTCAGCCTCAGCCCGTTGGCGACCAATTAGATCAGGGAAAATCACCAGATCGCCGACGCTCACGACTAATTCAATCTCGCTGCCTTGGGCCAATTTCAAGCCCGCTGGCGGATTTTGGCGCAAGACAAAGCCCGCCGGAATGGTTTGATCGGGCGTGTCGGTGCGCCGAACTTTAAACCCAGCCCGAACTAAGGCATCCGAGGCCGCATCAAATTGTTGGCGGGTTACATCAGGAATTTCAACTTGGGCTGGCCCCAAACTCAAGGTAAACGGAATGACCGTGCCTTTGGCGACCTTGGTTCCAGCAGCAACATCTTGGCCGATCACGGTTGCGGCTGGGGCGAGATCGTTGCGTGGCTCTTTGCGTTGTTCGCCAAGTTCAAGCGATTTGAGCAGATCAAGCGCTTCGCTTTCGGTTCTGCCAACCAAATCTGGGACTTCGACCATCTCGGGAGCTGGGGTGGGTTCACCAGTTGGGGTAACTTGGGTCGCCTTATTACCACCAAATGCTTGACTGATTGAATCCATGACATTGGTAAACATCAGCACATAGACCAAACCGCCAATTCCAACTAATAATAAGGTTGCAATCACCCATAAGCCGCAGCCAGACGATTGACGGGCCTGCGGTTGATTCATTGGTACAGGTTGTTGGGCAGCCAAGGGCGGAGCATAATTTTGGCGTGGACGAGCTTGTGGCGCTGGTTGTTGGCGTGGTGGACGTACCTCGGCAGGCTCTTGGGTTTGTGGCAAACGCCCAGCATTCGCTGAAGGTACGGCCATGGTCGCTTGGTTGCCACGCTCACGATACAGCCGCAATAACTCGGCAAACGCTCGCGCCGATTGCGGGCGTTGAGCAGGATCTTTCGACATCGCTTGGAGCACAATCGCCTCAAGCTGCGGTGGAATCGACGGGTTATAGCTGCGCAAAGGCGGCGGTGCTGCTTGGATATGCTGCAAGGCGACTGCCAAGGGCGAATCGCCACTAAACGGCAAACGTCCGGTCAGCATCTCATAGGTTAGCACGCCCAAGGCATAGACATCGGAAAGCGGAGTTGCCCCCAAACCTTGAGCCTGTTCTGGCGCGAGATAATCGGCAGTTCCAAAGGTTGTGCCTGGATCAGTTAATGCCGAGGATTGCTTGCTTTTGGCGATGCCAAAATCGCTCAGCCGGGCATAATCGTTTGCATCAATTAAGACATTTTGCGGCTTGACATCACGGTGCACCAAGCCACTATCATGGGCTGCTTGCAAAGCTTCGGCTACTTGGCGCACAATCGCCAAGGTGCGTGGCACGGGCAAGGGTGCTTGCAACGAAATAATTTCTTTGAGATCGGTACCTTGGACATATTCCATCACAATGTAGTGGAGATCGCCCTCGGCTCCGATATCATATACCCGCACAATATTGGGGTGACCCAACTGGGCGGCAGCATCGGCTTCGTGCTTAAAGCGGCGCAAAAATTGCTCGTCACTGGCATATTGGCCATGTAACACTTTAATTGCAACTGGTCGATTGAGTCGCAAATCGCGCCCAAGATACACCGTTGCCATGCCGCCTTGGCCTAGTTTTCGCTCTAATTGATAGCGATTATTGAGAATTCGTGGTTGTTCGCTCATCGCCCCACTAATACTCCTCGTCGCTCAATGGCGACAGCAACGATTGCTCGGACGCATGCCAAATCGTAACATGCGGGTGCAAATCAGGCTCAGCTAGTTTATGTAAATAACAACGCAAGCGTGGTAGATGAATAATATCGTCGCGATTGTAGCGTAATAATAAATCTAAAGCAGTTTGATCGTTATAGTTTTCGTAGGCTTGCCACAAGCGCAAAGCGTCACGACCATCAAGTCCATGAGTAGAACGAGCAATCCCGATCTTTTGTTCAACAATTTTCAAGCCACCGCGCAGATTTTGCCGCCGACATTCGCGCAACAAATCGCAATGCCCAAATTCTCGCTTCAAATCTGCACCGAGTGCTTTGTAAATAATCGGCAGATCAAAACTTGCTCCATTAAAGGTGTAGATCGTTTCGACTCCTGCCAAGGCCGCGTACAAATTAACATCACTAACCCCAGCGCCAACCAGTTGAACTGTACCACGCCGGGGCAAGTAAATCCCAATCACACTAATCGTGCGCTGCCAGGTTGTTTCAATATCAAGGTATGCGTCCATAATTTGTGAGGGGCCAGAGGTCAGGGGCTAGGGATTAGGAACGTAGTTAGACTATTGAGATTATAGCAATTCATACCTAGCTAACGTATCATTCAGAGCAAACAATGGATATATTCTGACCCCTGACCCCTAGCCTCTAATCCCTCATTTACAACTCCAACATCTCGGCGACGTGCAAGGCTCGAATCAGCGAACCAGCTTTGTTGCGGGTTTCGAGATCTTCCAATTTAACATCGCTATCGGCAACAATCCCCGCGCCAGCTTGCATATAGGCCACACCATCTTTAATGACCATTGTGCGAATAGTAATCGCTGTGTCAAGCGATAGCCCGCCAAACGAGACATAACCAACGCAACCACCATATGGCCCGCGTTGAGTTGGCTCTAATTCCGCGATAATTTCCATGGCCCGCACCTTGGGCGCACCGGTCAGCGTGCCAGCAGGGAAGCAGGCACGTAAGGCATGCAACGGCGAGTAGCGCGAGGTATCCAACGTGCCTTTAACCACCGAAACTAAGTGCATCACATGCGAATATTTTTCAATTTGCATAAATTTGGGCACGTGGACAGTGCCAGGCAGCGAAACCCGCCCCACATCGTTGCGCCCTAGATCAACCAACATCAAATGTTCAGCGCGTTCTTTTTCGTCGGCTAATAATTCAGCCTGCATCCGCGCTTCATCCTCGGCATCACGGCCACGGCGGCGCGTGCCAGCAATTGGGTGGGTCTCGATAATCCCATCTTCAACCCGCACCAACATTTCGGGCGATGCCCCAATAATCGCCGCATCAGGCACATTCAAAAAGAACATGTAGGGCGATGGATTGACCGTGCGCAGCGCTCGATAGACGGCAAATGGCTCGGCATCAGTTTCACGCTGAAAACGCTGTGATAACACCACTTGGAAAATATCGCCAGCCCGAATATACTCGCGAGCTTTTTCAATTGCGGCGCTAAATTCGCTAAATGATTGATTTGATTGCAACTGTTCGTTGAGTTCGGGCAAACTAGGCGAGGCGGCACTTGAGCTATAGACTTCGGGCGCTAATGGCCGCACTAATTTTTTGGTCATGGCCTCGATGGCTTGGTTGGCTTCGGCGAATTGAGTTGCCAAATCCACTGCAGCATCAAACACCAGCGTGCTCATAATTTTGATCGTATGCCGCACATGGTCGAAAGCCAAAACCGTTTTGACCACCATCCACACGCCATCGGGAATTTGCAATGGGCGCAGAGTTGGCGCGGGCAAACGTTCAAAGGTACGCACGGTTTCATAGCCTAAAAAGCCGACTGCCCCGCCCGTAAAGCGTGGCAAGTCGGGTTGAGGCGCTGGATTGGCGCGTTGTGTACCAACCACCAAGCGTTCTAATTGATCAAGCGTCGTCAGATCATCATAGCTGGTGCGTTCACCATTGGCCGTTTCAATAATACTTTGCTGGCCGAGACCGCGAATAATCAAATGCGGTTCGCAGCCAATAAATGAATAGCGACCAATTTGCTCGCCACCTTCAACACTTTCAAGCAAGAAACTATAGTGGCCCTGAGCAACCTTCAAGTACGCCGACACTGGCGTTTCCAAATCGGCGACTAACTCACGATAGACTGCACATTGGGTGTAGCCAGCCGCAGCCCATGCTTGCACTTGTTCAAATGTTGGCGAAGCCATGAACGCTCCATAAAAACTATAAGAAGAGGGGTCAGGGGTCAGATGCTAGGGATCAGTCAGAGGAATGTAAAATAAAAGATCAAGCGTAAATCAAGCCAACTCCTGACCCCTAATCCCTAGCCCCTGATCCCTAAATATAATACATCGGCGAATCGAGTTGCTGGTGTTTGCGTTGACAGAGATCGGCGATAGTCATTTCGCTGAGATGGCCTTCGATCACGGCGCGTAATTCGCCCCAAACTTCGCCCAACAAACCAGCATCAAACGTATCGAGGCTTGCACCTTCGGGTGTTGGCAACAATGGCCCTTCCAACACCAAAATGGCATCAAGCAAGCTAATTGCTTGTGGCGGACGGGCCAACTGATGACCACCTTGAGGGCCACGCACGCTGGTAATTAGGCCAGCTTTGCGCAATGCGATTAACAATTGATTGAGATAATTTTCTGAGATAGCTTGGCGCTCGGCAATGTCGTGGCTTTGCACTAAACCCTCGCCATAGTGCTGAGCCAAATCAAATAATGCTCGCACGCCATATTCACCTTTGGTTGATAATCGCATTCTGCCTCATTGCTGCTATATACAATCAATTCAGATAGCCGCCATGCTAGCATTAGGGGCCAGAGAAGTCAAAAGCCAACCTTATTAAATTGGTCGCCACCACGGGCAACAGTTGGGCATTTGCTCCGATTGAATTGCTTGCTCGGTTTTACATTCAACATAGCCATTAAAAATACAATTGGCACAGCAGCGCACATGCACATGGCAACGCCAACAAAAGGTCGCACTGGCATACAATTGGGCATCGCAGGCATAACAACAGACTGGCAACTCGGCCAATTGGCTCAAACTCAATGGCTCGGGCGGGTTCCATGGCGGCAACGGCTCTGGCTCGGCCACAATCGGCTCAAATGGGCCGCGCAAACTGACCAAACCGCGAATCGCTGCATGATTATAAGGATTGATCGCTAGCACCCGTTCCAAGCAGGCAATTTGCTGTTCGGGCAGTTCAACCGCGCCACTCAACCAGAGCAAGGCAATTTCGTTATAGGGTTCTAGGGCTAAAGCTTGGGTTAAATAAACCCGGGCGCTGCGACGGTCGCCAGCATATAACGCCGCCACCGCTGTTTCCAGCAGCGCTGCCGTTTGATTTGAAGTCATAGCTTGCGTCCCTCTCTATGACAGGTTAGGCTGGATCGAGGGCTGCTAACGCCGCCATAAGCACTGCATCCTGCTCAGGTAGCACAGTCCGCAGATCAAGGATTAGGCGCTGCGCTTGAATTCGGCCAACAATGGGTGGGTCGTTGGCACGAAGTTGTGTGCTCAAAGCTTCAATTGCGCCGTCAAGGGCTAGCCCTCGGCTTGGTAGGCTTGAGCCAGGCAGCGAACCACCGCCAATGGTAGCATGAGTTGCCACAAGTTGGGCAGCGGGATAGTGCGCCAGCAGCGCTATTGCACGTTGCTCAAGTTGCTCAAGCGAACTGGTGACCATGCGCCAGATGGGAATTTCGCTGCTTGCTCGCTGGGTTTCATAGGCCAAGAGCGTTGCGCTCAAGGCAGCAATCGTCAATTTATCAACCCGTAGCGCCCGCAATAATGGATGTTTACGCAGTTGATCGATCAGCTGGCGTTTGCCGACAATCACCCCTGCTTGCGGGCCACCAAGTAATTTATCGCCGCTAAACACTACTAAATCAGCATTAGTTTGAACCATCATCGCAACGGTTGGCTCGACTGCCAAGCCAAAGGCTTGAGTGTCCAGCAATGCGCCGCTGCCAAGATCGCAAATCAAGAGTTTTTGATGATCATGGGCTGCTTGGGCTAATTCGGCCACACTTGGCTCGTGAGTAAAGCCTAGCACCTGAAAATTCGAGGCATGGACATGCAATAACGCTGCCGTTTGGCTGGTAATCGCCGCCGTGTAATCGTGCAAATAGCTGCGGTTGGTGGTACCAACATCAACTAAAGTACAACCACTTTGGCGCAAAATATCGGGAATCCGAAAGCCACCGCCAATTTCAACTGCATGGCCACGACTCACAATTACTTCCTGCCCTTGGGCAAAACAACTCAAGCAAAGCAACATTGCCGCTGCAGCATTATTGACCACCAACGCCGCTTCGGCTCCGGTCAGGCGTTGCAGTTGTGGCTCCAACAGGCTATTGCGTGAACCACGCTCGCCCTCAGTCAGATCATATTCGAGGTTGCTATAGCCTGCACTGGCCGTAATCATGGCCTGATGGGCCGCAGCACTGAGCGGCGCACGCCCAAGATTGGTATGCAAAATTACGCCTGTAGCATTAATGACTTGGCGCAGTGGAGGTTGTTGGCGCTGGAGGATTAAGTGCTCAGCTTGAGCCAAAATCTGCTCAATTGAACATTCAGCAGCATGGTTGCGAATCGCGTGGCGAGCCTGCTCAATGCTAGTTCGGGCAGCCTCAAGCAACCATTGAGCAGGCAATTCGGGGAAGCGTTCGGCTAACAGGCCAATTAGCCCATGCACCGCTGGCAAATTGCGCAAACGCACCAGCCAACCTCAGGAGATCGGCGACGGCGCAGGCCGTGGCAACGGATAAACAACGGTTGGCTCAACCCCAGGATTCGTCACGGTTGGTAGATCTTGGGTCGGCGCAGCGGTTGGGCCATTGGTTGGGGTTGGTGGTGGCACATCAGTTGGCGTTGCTTGAATTGGCGTTGGCTCAACTGGCGTGTTCGATGGCACAACCGTGGTTGGTTGGGTCGTGCGCGTCGGTGGCACAGTACGCGTTGGTTGAGTTGTGCGGGTCGGTGTATTCGATGGCACAGTTGCGCTTGGCTCAGGCGTTATGCTGGGCGGCTCGGTTGGCGCATCGGTTGGGGTGGGTTCAGGCGTATTGCTCGGAATCGCCGTGGGAATCCGCGTCGATTCGGGCACAAATGGCCCTGATAAGCTGCTGGTTTGGGTGGCAGTTGGAAGCGAAATCAAACCACGATTGCCTTGACCAATCCGTTGCCAAAAGACAATTCCCAAGACAGCTAGGGTTATAATGATCGCCACAGGGTAAATTATTTTTAAAGGATCGCTGGTCGTGGCCGTGCGCATCACCGGACGGGTGCGCATACGAGGCCGAGCAGCATTGCTGGAGTTGGGCGGGGTTGGGCGGGGCCGTGGCTGAGCAGGAGCAGCTTGAGGCCGCGATTGGGCACTCGGCGCAACTCGTGCCGTCGGATTCGGATTACTTGGGCGAGGCACAGGTTGCGGCACAGGCGCGGCAGGTCGGGCTTGCGGCTGAATTGACCCAACATCGGTTTGGGCATTCGGATCATGTTGACGTTGCAAGGAGGGCAGCGCATTCATCGCCACCGTCGCTTTGCCAGCCGAAGAACCAGCCGGAACCGCCAAGCCGCGCAATTCGTCTTTGCTAGGAATCGTAATGCCAACCCGGCTGGAGAGCGTGCGTAAGGCATCAATAAAGGCAACTGCCGAAGGCGGGCGGTCGCTTGGTTGCTTGGCCAATGCTCGCTCAAAGACCTTATCGAAAGCCGCTGGTAAGCCAGGTACAAGGCTGGTGATCGCTGGCGGCGGCGTGTAGGTGTGAGCAACCAGCAACTCTGGAACCGTTCCAGTAAAGGGAACTTGGCCAGTGATCACTTCAAAAGCCACAATCCCTAAAGAATATAAATCGGAGCGGCCATCAACCAATTGAGCCGAGGCTTGTTCAGGGGCAATATATTCTGGCGTGCCCATAAACATACCGGCTCGCGTTAGACGCTTATCATTAACAACTGGTGCTTGAGCAATTCCGAAGTCGGTTAATAACACCCGACCATCGGCATTGAGCAAGATATTGTGGGGTTTGACATCACGATGGACTGCTTGCTGCGAATGGGCATAATCTATGGCCTCAGCCACGGGCATTAACAACGCCACGGCGTAGCCCAATCCAAGCGCACCTTGTTCATCGATGACTGCTTGGAGCGAACGACCAGCAATATATTCCATGGCGATGTAGGGCAAGCCTTCGGCCTCGCCAACATCAAAAATGGTGACAATATTAGGGTGATGCAAATTGCCAGCGGTAATTGCTTCGCGCTCAAAGCGCTGGCTCGATTCGGGGTCACTCGCCAGCTGAGGCGCAAGAATCTTAAGCGCAACCGTTCGTTGTAAGGTGGTATCAGTCGCACGAAAAACGCGGGCCATACCACCCCGCCCAACTTCGTTGTGCAAAACATACTTGCCAAATTGGCGACCATTCCAAGAAGTCAAACGCCTGCTCCTTGCGCCTCTAGCGCATTCAGAAGCCCTATGTTAGAATCGCGTCACATTCTAGCATAGCCCTTTTGCTTTGTCTCTGACTAAGACTCTAGCATACCATACCACGCCTCTCCATGCATCGTGTGTTTGAGGAGGAATTTTTTATGAGCGATCAGCCAGTGCCATCGCTAACAATTAAGAACCAAGATGTGCCACCGCGACTTATGCCATGGGAACAAACCATTCTCACCATCGGGCGTGATGTGGCCAACGATATTGTCATCGATCATCGTTTAGCATCTCGCCGTCACGCCCGCTTAGAACGCGATGAAGCCGGCTGTTATATTCGCGATCTCGATAGCACCAACGGAACCTATTTAAATGGGGTTAAGGTCAATGGCCTCGCACCCTTACGCAATAACGATGAAGTTTGGGTCGCCGATACGGTGATCATCTTCCGTGACCCCGAAGCAACCATGAAAGGCACGCCGCCGCCTGTGGTCATGCATCGGATCGCCACCCAAGATCAAGCTGAATTGCACGTTGATAGCGCTGCCAAGGAAGTCTATGTGCGTGGCAAACGGCTTGATCCACAACTCACCGCCAAAGAATTTCAGCTGCTGGAGTTGCTCTACAATCGCCGTGGCGAAGTCGTGAGCAAAGAGCAAATTGCGATTGGCGTGTGGGATTACGAGGTCTACGATTACAACGCCATTGATGCCTTGATCTATCGCTTGCGCCAGCGCATCGAGATCGATCCATCTGCGCCACGCTTTGTGCTAACCGTGCGCGGCTTTGGCTATAAATTGAGCTTGGATTAAATCCCTCACCCCTAGCCCCCTCTCCCGCCCAGCAGGCGAGGGGGAATCCTTCATCATGATGATTTGAACGCCCCTCGCCCGCCGCAGTGGGAGAGGGGGCGGGGGTGAGGGCACGTTTATGGCACGAGTTGTGATTAATCAACAATAGCATTGCAACTTTAGGTGAGTAATCGCAGTCAGATTGAGTAGCACCCTACTCATAGAGATAAGGACCCATTCATGGCCCATGTTGGCGCTCAATCCATTCTTGGTGAACGTGAAGCTGAGCTACGCGCTGCCGAGCAAAGCTTATTTGATCGTTTGCATCATGCGTTGGAGCAATTTGGCGCTGATGTGACCGCCGCTGATGCTGCTCGTTTACGCGAAGCCACTGAACAACTGGCCGAACTCTTTTTAATTGTGGTCGCTGGCGAGTTCAACGCTGGTAAATCGAGCTTTATCAATGCCTTGCTCGGCGATCGTGTGTTGCCTGAAGGGGTTACGCCAACCACCGATCGCATTAATATTTTGCGCTTTGGCGAACAGCCTGATTCGCAATTGCTCGAAGATTTTCTGTTGTTGCGCACCCATCCTGCGCCCTTGCTTGGCGATTTGAATATCGTTGATACGCCTGGCACCAATGCGATTATTCGCCGCCATGAGGAATTGACCAAACGCTTTGTGCCACGTTCGGATCTGGTTTTGTTTATCACGTCAGCCGATCGGCCATTTACCGAGAGCGAGCGCACCTTCCTTGAGCATATTCGCGAATGGGGCAAAAAAATCGTCTTGGTGATCAACAAAATCGATATTCTCGATGAAAAAGGCCGGGGCGAGGTGATCGAATTTGTGCGTAGTAATGCCACAACCTTGCTTGGTAGCACCCCGATGATTTTCGCAGTTTCGGCTCGCTCGGCCTTACGCGCCCACGAAAACGACGACCCCAAGCTTTGGTCTGAAAGTGGCTTCAACGCCATGGAAGAATATTTGCTGCGCACGCTTGATCAAGGCGAACGAGTACGGCTCAAATTGCTCAATCCCTTGGGCGTTGGTCAAAAGCTTGCCACCACCTATCGTACTGCTTCTGATGAGCGCTTACACACCCTGAGCGAAGATATCAAGGCAATCAATAATATCGAAGGCCAAATTCAAGTCTATAAAGCTGATATGCAACGTGATTTCACCCCACGCATCGCCCAGCTCGAAAATTTGATTCATGAATTTGAGCAGCGTGGCCATACGTTTTTCGATGAACAAATTCGCTTGGGCCGAGCACGCGATTTAATCAAAAAAGATTTACTTGAACAACGTTTTCGCGATCAAGTGGTGAGCGATCTTGATGCTGAAACTGATCGCATCACCCAGCAAATTATCGATTGGTTGATCGAGCGCAATCTCAAACTCTGGCAAGATGTCAATGCCTATATTGATCGTCGCCAAATTTCACGCCACAAAGATGAGATGGTTGGCAATGTTGGCCAAAATTTCAACTACAATCGCCAAGCGTTGATCGATTCAGTTGGCCGCAGCACCAGCCAAATTGTACAAAGCTACAATCGCGATGCCGAAGCCAAACAATTGGCCATGGATTTGCAAGGGACGATTGCCACAACCGCCTTGACCGGAGTTGGCGCGGTTGGTTTTGGCGCATTATTTGTGATTTTGGCCCATGGTGCGTTACTCGATTTTACCGGCATCAGCTTGAGTGTGTTGGCGGTTGCTGGCGGAGCCTATTTGATCCCGGCCAAGCGTGCCCAGGCCAAGCGCGAGTTTCACAAAAAAGTTAGTGAGCTACGGGATAAAATTGTGCGTTCGTTGAGCAAGCAAGTCTACGCCGAAATCGATCAATCGATCGAGCGCGTGACTGAAACTGTTGCGCCTTACACCCGTTTCGTCAAATTTCAAAACGAGCAACTGCAAGAAGCTCGCAACGAACTAGCCAGCGTCGAGCAAGCCCTCGGTCGTTTGCGCGGCGAAATCGAGGCGTTGTAGCTAGCAAGCCTAGCGCCAGACCTGTTTCAGGCTTGGCGCTGGGCTTGCTGCCAGCATTAGCGGGTGTAGATCAACACCTGCTTTGGTTGCAAGGCACAATTCATTTCGCCACTTTTGACACTCATTTGGCCGCTACCAAGCGCATCAGTCAGCACCTCACCATCAGCAATTTCAGTCAAGCCAGTTACTGCTAAATCGATCGGTTTCCAGGTGTTGTTGATACAAACCACAACCGTATCGTTGCCCGCCGTGCGCTGGAAGGCCCACGCATCGCCAGCGGAGCTGCGACTTTCGAGTGTGCCACGTTGTAAGGCTGGGTGGGCTTGGCGAATCTGGTTGAGTTGGCTGATCCATTGATAGACTGGAGTATCGGTAGAATTCAATTCAAAAGCATCTTCGCGGTTGAAGGGATCTTTGCAGCCGTTGAGTTCTTGCTCAGTGCCATAATAGACAATCGGAATGCCACGCAAACTATAGAGTACGGCCAAAGCTTGGCGCAATTGAGTGGTTTTATCGGCATTGGGGCCGCCCGTTGCCAAGCACAAAAAGCGCTCATTATCGTGGTTATCGAGAAATGTGCCATTAACATGCACATTGCGATACTGTTGATCAGCATTTTCGAGCACCCGCTGAATCACCAACAGCGTTCGACCACCGACTAAACTTTCTTTAAAGGCGCTATGCAAGGGGTAATCCAAAATTGCATCGTTAAATTCGGTGTAGGGCGCAACATAGCCGGCATCGCTGCTAAATACTTCAGCTAATGAAAACGTATTGGCCGCTTGATCAAACTCACGCAGAAAATCTTTGGGTAGATGTTTGGCTGTATCAACCCGCAAGCCATCAAGCCCGATTTCAGTTTTGAGCCAAGCGATCCATTTGAGCAATTCAGCCCGAGTCGCTGGATTATCCTGATCTAAGTCATCAAGCCCCAATAAATCGCCATCTTCAACCTCTTGTTGATTGCCGTAATTTTGAATGTTGCCCTTGTTGTGATACCAGGTTGGGTCATCGAACGGCGGGGCAGCCTGCGAGCCAGGTAAGAAATCGCCCATATGATTGGGTACAACATCGAGCATCACCAACATATCGCGTTTGTGAGCTTCGCTGACCAATTCGCGCAATTCTTCCAGTGTGCCAAAATGCGGGTCAATTTGGTAGGGGTCGTATTGCCAGTAGCCATGGTAGGCATTGGTTGAATTTTGCTTGCTGACAGGTGTAATCCAAATGCCGCCAAAGCCCATGCCTTTGATGTAATCGAGCCGCTCGATAATACCGCGAAAATCGCCGCCATGCCACCGCCGTGGGTCGCTACGATCGGCTGCAAAGCCATCAGCGTTGTCGTTGCTTGGGTCGCCATTGGCAAAGCGATCGATCATAATGAAGTAGATCGAACGGCCCGCCCAACGCTCATCATCAGCAGTAAAGACTGGAGCAGTTGGTTTGGTTGGCAATGGGGTTGGTGTAATTGGGTTATCAACCACCGTTGCCGAAGTTGCGGTTGGATTCAGCGCTTGGGTCGTTGGGAGTGCTTGGCTGGTCGCCGTCGCTGGAACAGCGGTTGGGGTAGCTTGGCCACCACAGCCCACAATCACCCCAGCTAAAAGCATACCACTCAAAAGCTTCTTCATATTCAGTCCTTCACTAATAGGGTGCTTGGGCTATTGTAGCGGTATTTGCGAATTGGGGATCGGTTTTGATCCACAAAGGACACGAAGAGCACGAAGGACGAAACCGCGAAGATCGCGAAGGGTTGTTTTGCCACAGATTGGCACAGATTTGCCAGATTATGCTCCTATTCCAGAGACTAGACTAGATTTTGTCGGTGTTTCCTAACCCCTGACCCCTATCCCCTCTCGCCATCTATGTTCTTTGCTCTATGTTCTGACGTTCATTCCTCATAATTCATCCTTTTGATTTAATCGCATATCGTCAAGCCTGCATTACGAATACTTAATAATGATAAAATAGAGCCTCAATGAAGAGTTGGTATTCCCCAAAACTTCCCTAGCGTAAAATCGAAGGAGATTCTGGCACGGCGCTAGGCTCACACTGTGTGGAGGTCGCTTATATGGACCGTCTGAGGCATCGTTGGTCGTTAATTGGGACAATCCTAGCGTTGATTGGCTTGTGGAGTAGCTTGGTGGTGATTTCGCTGCCCCAACGTACCCAAGCCCAGCCTGTGGTCGAAGAACAACGAATTGTGGCGCGGATTGAGGCCAAAGATCGCACTGATTCGCTGGCACTTAGTGCGCGTGGCCTTGATTTGTTGGAGATGCGTGATAAGCACGATTTGTTTGCCCTGATTACACCAAGCGAATTGGCCAAATTGCAACAAGATGGCTTTACTGCTGAGGTCGATCAAGAGCAAACTCGTTTGTTGCAAGAACCGTCAATCATGCCAGTCCAAGGTGGATTTCGCACGGTTGAAGAAGGCTATGCCTTGCTTGATCAATGGCATGCGAGCTATCCCAACCTAACGGAATTGTTCACCTATGGAACTTCATGGGATAAAGTGACCGCTGGTGGGCCAGCAGGCTACGATTTACGTGGCATCACGCTGACCAATTCGTTGATTCCTGGGCCAAAGCCAACCTTCTTTTTAATGTCGGCGATTCATGCTCGTGAAATGTCAACCGCTGAATTGACCTTGCGTTATACCGAGTATTTGCTTTCGCGCTACGAAACCGACCCTGATGTGCATTGGTTGCTTGATGAACACACAATTGTGATTGTGCCTTTTGTCAATCCCGATGGGCGCAAAATTGCCGAGCAAAGCTTATCGCAACGTAAAAACCGTAATACGGTTGATACTTCAAGTTGTAGCGGCGTGAATATTGGGATCGACCTCAACCGCAACTCATCATTCCATTGGGGCGAAGTTGATAGCCCGAATGGTGATCGTTGTGGTGCAACATGGCCTGGCGTTTCAGCTGCTTCAGAGCCAGAAGTTGCCACCCTACAACAATGGATTCGCGGTGTATTTGCTGATCAACGTGGGCCAAGTGATACTGATCCTGCTCCAGATAGCACAACTGGGGTCTATATCTCAATTCACTCATATAGCGATTTGGTCTTGTGGCCCTATGGTCACTCAGCTCAACTTGCGCCAAACGATGCCGATTTGCGTGGTTTGGGCAAGAAATTCGCTAGTTACAATGGCTACACACCGCAAAAATCCGACGAGTTGTATCCAACCAGCGGCACAACCGACGATTGGGCCTATGGTGAGTTAGGGGTAGCGGCCTATACCTTCGAAATTGGGCCGGAATCAGGCACATGTAGCGGCTTCTTCCCAGCCTTTACCTGTTTGGATGGCCAAGCGCCTGGTAATTTCTGGGGTCGCAACTTGCCAGCTTTCTTGTATGCCTCGAAAGTTGCACGCACGCCGTATTTGCTGCAACGTGGCCCAGATGCTTTGAATGTAACCACCCAATCGTCCAGCAATGGTTACAAATTGATGGCAACGATTAATGATGTAAACAATGGCAACCAAACAATTGCTGCTGCCGAAGCCTATGTTGATACGCCACCATGGCGATCTGGAGCAACCGCAATTAGCCTGAGCGCAACCGATGGCAGCTTCAATAGCATCCAAGAAGCGGTTAATGCAACCATTCCCCAAAACTTAAGTGCTGGTCGCCACTTGGTCTACTTCCGTGGGCGCGATGCTGCGGGCAATTGGGGGCCAGTCAGCGCTCAATGGCTTGATGTTGCACCACAAGGCTTGGTTGGGTTTGTCCGAGCAAGCGATAATAATCAGCCGCTTGCCAATGCGACGATTGTCGCCACAACAGGCACATTTACCAGTACGACGACCAGCGGCACTGATGGCAGCTATCGTTTGGAATTGCCAGTTGGTAGCTACACGCTCAAGGCAAGCGGTGTTGGCTTGACTCCTGCAAGCTACAACCTGACTGTTAGCAGCAATACGTTTACAACTCAAGATATTAGTTTGGCGCAGTTGGCAGTCTTGACGACCTCGCCCAGCCCATTGACATTCAACGTGACCAGTGGCAGCCAAGATCGCACCTTGGTAGTGGGCAACGCTGGTGGTACAAGTTTGAATGCAGCCATCTCACTCGCGCCAACTGGCTATGAAGTTAAGAGCAGTGACGATGCTGGTGGCCCAAGCTATAACTGGAACGATATCAGTAGCACCGGCACACGCCTCAGTTTGGGCGATGATACCTGTTCGGTGGTGAACTTGCCAAGCAGCTTCAATTACTATGGCACTGCCTATAGCAAATTGATTGTGAACAGTAATGGCTTCGTTAGCCCAACCAACGCTACCACCTGTAGCTCAACTGGTACATCCACCAATGGAGTTGTGCCAAGCACTTCAACTCCCAACAACGTGATTGCAGCCTTATGGGACGACCTTGATCCAGAGAACTTGACGGGCACAAATGGGGTCTTTACCTATAACGATAGTGCCAACAATCAATTTATTGTTGAATTTAGTGGCGTGCCACACTGGGCCAGTGGTGGCAACTTTAGCCCCGAAGATTTTCAATTTGTGCTGAATCTAACGACTGGCGATGTTACGCTCAATTATCAGAACATTGATACCCAAAATAGCGTTAGCGTGGGCATCGAAGATAGCACTGGGGCCAATGGCTATCAGTGGGTCTATAACAGCACTGGCCGTTTGCACGATAATTTGACAATTCAATTTGCGGCCTATGCTGGCAGTGCGCCATGGCTCAGTTGGATACCCAGCAATATTGATGTAGCAGCGCGTGGTTCAGCAAATGTGCAAGTTACTGCCAATGCTACAGGCCTGGCCAATGGCACCTATCGTACTCGCTTGCGGGTTAACGCGGGAGCCAACACGATCAACGGCGACCAAACGGTTCCGGTCATTTTCACGATTGGTAGCTCGACCGTCCACGATGTTGCAGTCAGTGCGCCTCAAGCTGCTTTGAGCGGTTTGGTAGGTTCAACCATTACCTACACGCTGAGTGTTACCAACACTGGCAATGTCAGCGATAGCTTTAACCTGAGCTTGAGTGGCAACACCTGGCCAACCACCTTGAGCCAAACTAGCGTTAATTTGGCGGCTGGGGCAAGCACTACGATTCAAGTTTCAGTGGCAATTCCGGCCAACGCTGCTGCCAATAGCACCGATAACGTGACTGTTACGGCAATGTCGGCTGCCGATAGTAGTGCAACCAACAGCATCAGCTTGGTTTCAACCGCTAATAGCATTCCAGTCAGTCAATATAAGGTATTTATGCCGTATATTGTGAAGTAGTTCGAGAAGTTGGGGATCGGTAACGTGGTTGTTATCGATCCCTTTTTTGATCCACGAAGGCAATTTTAGCCACGAATTGCACGAATTCCACGAATAATTATTATTTTAGCCACAGATTGACTCAGATTTTTTAGATTCTGGTCCTGCTGCCTTCATCCCTCATAATTCATAATTCATCCTTTTCCATATGTTCTATGTACTTAATGCTGACACCTGATCCCTAGCCCCTGACCCCTACTTATCAATTATCGGATAAAATAGAACCGCATTCAGAAATAGTCGCCTCAACGCTTCAATGGAAGCGATTACACTCTCCCAAAATCAGACTATTCTGATACCCAAAGCTCAGCCTTTTGCACCTCGCAAAGCTGCGCTTGACAAATTGAGCCGCTTGTGGGATACTCTCACTTAGTAAATTCATTGGAATAAGTTATGCAGGGACTGCCCAAGAAAGCCAGTCGGGAGCAAAGCAAGCTTCACAACTACCGACTTGTCTTCAAAGCCATCTACGACGGTGGCGCGATTAGTCGGGTGGATGTAGCACGCTTAACCAACCTCACGCCAACCACGGTTTCGAGTAACGTCGCGATCCTACTCGAAGAAGAATTGGTGCAAGAAGTCGGGTTAGCGCCCTCTGGTGGTGGAAAGCCAGCGACATTGCTGAGCGTATTGGATGATGGTCGCCACTTGATCGGTTTGGATGTTGCGGGACACGAACTGCGGGGCACGATCATCAACTTACGTGGGGCAATTCGCCAACGCCAAACGCTCGCGCTGAATGGGGGCAATGTTCTCGAACAATTGTATCAACTGATTGATCAATTGCTAGCGAACACCCACAGCCCAGTTCTCGGAATTGGCATCGGCGCACCAGGGGTGATTAACACCACCGCTGGCATTGTTCAACAAGCGGTCAACCTTGGTTGGCACAATCTCGCACTGCGCGATTTGTTGGGCAAGCGTTATGGGTTACCGGTCTATTTGGCCAACGATAGTCATGTGACGGCGATTGCTGAACACACGTTTGGCAGCCAGCGCAACGCAGCTAACCTCGTGGTGATCAACGTTGGGCATGGCATCGGCGCAGGCATTTTTATCAATGGTCGAATTGTTGGTGGTGATGCTTGGGGAGCGGGTGAAATCGGTCACGTCGTGGTTCAACCTCATGGAACTCTCTGCCGTTGTGGCCATTATGGCTGCCTCGAAACGGTTGCCAGCACAAGTGCGTTGCTAACAAAACTTGATGCAACCCAACCACAATCGGAGCCATGGACGATTGCCGCAGTCCAAGCGGCTTTAGCCGCCAACGACCCGACTGTCCGAGCTTTGGTTGACGAAGCCGCCTACTATCTTGGTATCGCCATTGCGAATGTAGTGGGTTTGCTCAACGCTCAATCAATTATCCTCGCTGGGTCGCTGGCCCAACTTGGCAATGATTTACTCCAACCGTTACGCCGTTCGCTAGCACAACACGCTTTGCAGACTTTGGTCGCCGCCACCGATGTGCAAGTGAGCACCCTCGGCAGCGATATCGTTACCCTAGGTGCAGCAGCTCTGTTACTAGCCAATGAGCTAGGCATTGTTCGGGATTAAGTTCCAGCAAACCACCCCCGACAGGCTTAGCCACTTAGTTCCTTGTATAGGGGGTTTGCGTGGATCAACGACAGCGCCGGAACGCCAATGGCTGGCGACTGGGAGTCGATGTAGGGGGAACGAAAATTGCCACCCTACTTGTCGATGGCGATAATCGGGTTTGGGCCAGCGTTCAACGCCCAACCGATACCCAAACTCCCGACCATGCCCTCCAATCTCTTGCTGACACGATTTGGGAAACCTTGAAACAAGCCGACCTGCCCATTCGGCTCCTTGCGGGCATTGGGATTGGCATTCCAGGCCAAGTCGATACGCAGAGCGGGATTGTCCGGCACGCCGTCAATCTTGGCTGGCAAGCAGTTGATCTGCGTGGATTCATCAACGCAACCTTTGGCACGGCCTGTGTGATTGAAAACGATGTTCGAGCAGCAGCACTTGGCATTCAACGCTATTGGTTGGCTGGTTCGATCGATTCGATTTTATATGTTAGTATAGGCACTGGCATAGCCGCTGGCATGATTCTTGATGGTACTGTCTATCGTGGTAGTCACGGGATGGCGGGCGAAATCGGTCATGCACGTTTCGGATCATCAACAATTCGCTGTCGCTGTGGCAATTATGGCTGTCTTGAAGCCATCGTTGCTGGGCCAGCAATTGCCAACTATGCACACTCTCTGCTCTCAACATTCCCGCATAGCCAACTCCATCAGCTTGATTCGATAACCACTCCAGCAGTTTACGCCGCTGCTGAAGCTGGCGATGATTTAGCGTTGGCAGTTGCCCACATGGTTGGCGAACAACTTGCTCAAGCCCTCTATACCATGGTGCTTGCCTACGATTGCGACCATATTGTGCTCGGAGGCGGTGTTAGCCGCGCAGGCTCAGCCTTCTTCGCACCAATCGAACAAGCACTTAATGTCTTACGTCAGCAAAGTTCTCTAGCAACATCATTACTTCCGACAGGGCGAGTTAAGCTCTTAGATCGTGATTTTGCTGCTGGTGCATGGGGCGGAATCGCCTTGCTCGATAGCCAAGCGTTGGCGCGGGTTGCGCAAACGCAACTGGCATAACTCGCCAAGGGATTGGCACAGAATCCCACGGCAAAACCATACCAGTACCACATCGATTTAGGTTGGATTAGGGGAAACCTACGGGTTATGGGTCACGCATAGCCCACTATTCCCCACACTAGGAGGAACAATCAAGATGAAACATCGCAGTTTCCTGTTGTTACTGCTGATCAGCATGCTGATCGCCGCTTGTGGTGGTAGCACAACACCTACGACCGCACCAACCGCTGACACTGCTGCTCAAGCCACCACGGCTCCAGCCGCAACCGAAGCACTAGCCGCGACCGAAGCGCCCGCCGCGACCGAAGCACCAGCCGCAACCAAAACTACAGATAGCACTGGCAGCGTCCCAGCAGTCAACCCAAACTATGCCGAATTAGTCCGCGCCGAAGCTGGCGAATTCAAAGGCACCAAAGTTAGCATTTTCGGTTTGTGGGTTGAAGCAGAAGACACGGCTTTCAATCAAACCTTGGCTGCCTTCGAAGCCCGCACTGGCATCGATGTTCAGTACGAAGGCTCGAAAGATTTCGAAACCTTGATTCCGGTTCGCGCCGAAGGTGGCAACGCCCCTGACATCGCTGGTTTCTCACAACCAGGCTTGATGGCAACCTTGGCTCGCAAGAACAAGTTGGTCGATATCTCAAGCTTTATCAAACCAGAAGACTTGCAAAAAGATTACATCCAGTCATGGATCGATCTTGGCTCAGTTGATAACACCCTTTACGGTGTCTTCTTCCGCGCCAGCACCAAGAGCATCGTCTGGTATCCAGTTCCAGCCTTCGAAGAAGCTGGCTACACCATTCCAGAAACCTGGGATGAATTGACCGCTTTGAGCGACAAGATGGTTGCTGATGGCAACACTCCATGGTGTATCGGCTTGGAACACGGCAACGTGACCGGCTGGGTTGCTACCGACTGGATGGAAGACATCATGTTGCGCACCGCTGGCGCTGAAACCTACGACAAGTGGGTTAGCCACGAAATTCCTTTCACCGACCCAAGCGTCAAGAACGCCGCTGAAGTGATGGGCAAAATCTGGTTCAACGAAACCTACGTTGCTGGTGGCCGTGAAGGTATCTTGACCACCACCGTGGCTGATACCCAAACCCCCATGTTCAATGCCGATAAACCAGGCTGCTGGTTGCACCGCCAAGCTGGCTGGATTCCATCATTCTTCCCTGAAGGCAAGAAAGCTGGCACCGACAGCAACTTCTTCTACTTGCCACCAATTGATCCAGCACAAGGCAAGCCTGTCTTGGGTGGCGGCGACGTGTTCGCAATGTTCAACGACCGCCCCGAAGTTCGCGCCGTGTTGCAATACTTGGCTAGCCCAGAATCAGCCAAAGGCTGGGTCGAAGCTGGTGGCTTTATCTCACCAAACAAGAGTGTAGATTTGGCTTGGTATGGTAACGACATCGACCGCCGCCAAGCTGAAATCATCAAGGAAGCTACCGTATTCCGCTTCGATGCTTCCGACTTGATGCCAGCCGAAGTGGGCGTAGGTACCTTCTGGAAAGGTATGGTCGATTACGTGAACAACACCGAAATCGACACTGTATTGCAAACCATCGAAGAAAGCTGGCCACAAAACTAATCAGCCTCCCTCGATGACGATGCGCTGCATCTGAAACTCTGCGCGAGGTAGGTAGCTTATGCCTACCTCGCGTTGTAGCATTAGTAGAACATAGATGTAATGCGCCCTCACCCCCAGCCCCTCTCCCACTGCGGCGGGCGAGGGGAGAAACTCCTAGAACGGTTCCCCCTCGCCTCGCGGGCGGGAGAGGGGGCTAGGGGGTGAGGGAAGAAGATCATTGCTAATACAATAAACCATTACACAAGAGATGAAGGGTGAATTATGAGGGAGGAAATTAAATCATTCGTGGAATTCGTGGAATTCGTGGCTAAAAAACTTAATTTTGTGCTTTTCGTGTCCTTCGTGGATCAAAACATAGCACAGAGAACAGCGGAATCGACCAAATTCATCTGTTCTCTGGACTCTGTTCTCGGTAATCGCACAGTGCCTAGTTAGCACTGTTCCTCAGCAAGGAGTTGTGGCATGTCATCACAACCACAAACAGGCACGCAGCCGCTCTCAGGCAATAA
The DNA here is from genome assembly GCF_039545135.1 of Herpetosiphon gulosus. NCBI lineage: Bacteria > Bacillati > Chloroflexota > Chloroflexia > Herpetosiphonales > Herpetosiphonaceae > Herpetosiphon > Herpetosiphon gulosus. Next base: position 327,498 of record NZ_BAABRU010000005.1, read on the forward strand.
CGTCGGGATAGTGCGCATGCTGCTTGTGCCTCTCGCATTAATTATTTCAATCTTGGTCGGGCGTTGGAGCCTTGGCGTTATGAAAGATGCCGAAGCGCCACGGTTGTTGGTGGTTGGGGTGGCCTTGCTCGTCGGGGTCTTTGGCATCTGGATTGCCTACTGGCTCTGTAACGAGTTGCTCAATCTGATTCCTTCTGAGACGCTGCGCGAGAAGATTCGCCCAATAATTTTTGTTGGCCCGGCACTGGCGCTGCTAATTATCTACTTGGTTTACCCAACCGTGATGACGGCCTACTATAGTGTGCTCGATAAAAATAGCGAGGCCTTTGTTGGCCTTGATAATTTTGTCTTTGCCTTCAAAAATCGCACCATCCAAATTGCGCTGCGCAATAATCTCTATTGGATTGTTGGCGTAACTACATTTAGCGTAGTTGGTGGCTTGATTATGGCGGTGCTGTTCGATAAAGTGCGCTATGAATCAGTTGCCAAATCGATGATCTTCATGCCGATGATTATTTCGTTCGTCGGCGCAGGCGTGATTTGGCGCTTTATGTATGCCAGCAACCCGCCAGGTGTGGGCTTGTTGAATGCCTTTATCAGCAATTTCGACTACAAACCTGTTGCATGGCTGATTAATAAGAGCGTCAATAATATCTCGTTGATCGTGATTATGATTTGGCTGCAAACAGGCTTTTGTCTGGTGATTCTCTCGGCGGCGCTCAAGGCGATTCCTGCCGATATTATCGATGCAGCCCGGGTAGACGGCGCAAGTGAGCTAGATATCTTCTGGCGGATTATCATTCCTTCGCTCAAAACCACGATTTTGACCGTGGTAACGACGGTTGTGATCGCAGTGTTGAAGGTGTTCGACATTGTGTTTGTGATGACCAACGGCAACTACGAAACCGAAGTGATCGCCAACCGCATGTTTACCGAGTTCTTCCGCAACCAAAACTATGGCCTTAGTAGCGCCTTGACCATGATTTTGGTGATCGCCGTGCTGCCAGTGATGATTATTAATGTGCGGAACGCCCGCCGTCAGCGAGGGTAATCATGCGTATCCAACGTTTTTTCTCACGTTCATTTGTTCACTTCGCAGTTATTACGATTGCCTTTCTCTGGACGTTGCCAACCGTCGGAGTGTTAGTTAGCTCGCTCCGACCCGAAAACGATGTCAAAACCTCGGGCTGGTGGAATGCGCTCAAACATCCATTCGAAGAATCGGTTTGGACGTTCAAAAACTATTCGGATGTGATCAATGCCAACGGCATTGACGAAGCTTTTGTCAATACCTTGGTCGTAACAATTCCGGCCACGATTCTGCCAATTACCGTGGCGGCCTTTGCTGCTTATGCCTTTGCATGGATGAAATTTCCAGGCCGCGATTGGCTGTTTGCCATGGTGATTGGCTTAATGGTTGTGCCCTTGCAAGTGGCCTTGATCCCAATTTTGCGCTTGTATACCGCGACGGGGATCGCCGGAACCTTCCTTGGATTATGGCTGGCGCATACGGGTTTTGGCTTGCCGCTGGCGATTTATCTGCTCTACAACTATATTTCGCAACTCCCCGCCGATTTGATTGAATCGGCCAAAATCGATGGTGCTTCCGATTTCACCGCCTTTATGAAAATTGTACTGCCTCTTTCGACCCCCGCAATCGCCTCGTTTGCGATCTTCCAATTCCTTTGGATTTGGAATGACCTGCTGGTTTCGTTGGTGTTCTTGGGCACAAATAAAGTGTTGACGGTCAAACTTTCTGAATTAACTGGCTCGCTCGGCAATAAATGGCACTTGCTAACCGCTGGCGCGTTTGTCTCGATGGTCGTGCCGTTGGCGGTGTTCTTTGCCCTGCAGCGCTATTTCGTGCGTGGTTTGCTAGCCGGTTCAGTCAAGGGATAAATACATGCAATTATTACCAAAACCAAAAAGCCTTCAGCTTGCTGAGGGAAGCTATGCTTTACCCAAAATCTGGCAAATTAGCCTACCAACCCAGCTTGATCAACGGGTTGCAGCCAGTTTGGCTGCACTTGGCGAATATCAAATAGTTGAGCAAGCCGCCAATTTGGTGCTAAAGCTTGATTCAAGCATTGCTCACGCCGATGGTTATCGTTTGCAAATTGCTGCTGATGGTGTGCAAATTATTGCCCAAACTGCGGCTGGCCTATTTTATGGCCTGCAAACGCTGCGCCAAATTCAACAACAATCAGCCGAGCAATTATCCTATCTATTAATTGATGATGTGCCTGATTTTGTGGTACGTGGCTTTATGCTCGATATTAGCCGCGATAAAGTGCCAACCATTGCCACACTCTATGCGCTAATCGACGAATTGGCTAGCTGGAAAATCAACCAAATTCAACTCTACATCGAGCATACCTTTGCCTACCAAAACCACCCCACGGTTTGGGCTGATGCTTCGCCGCTGACCGCCGAGGAAGTACGGGCGCTCGATGATTTCTGTCTTGAGCGCTTTATCGAATTAGTGCCCAACCAAAATTGTTTTGGTCATATGCGCCGTTGGCTGACCAAACCTGCTTATCGTGATTTGGCCGAGTGCCCCGATGGCTGCGATACTGGCGACCCCGATTGGGGCTATTTCGAAGAACCCTTCACCTTGGCTCCCGAACACCCTGGTAGCATCGAATTGGTGCGTAGCATGCTCGACGAACTGTTGCCCAACTTCCGCACTCGCACGCTCAACGTCGGCTGCGACGAAACGGTTGAATTAGGTTTGGGGGCGAGTGCGGTGGCGGTTGCTGAGCGCGGCAAAGGTCGGGTTTATCTCGAATTTTTGCAAAAACTCTACCACGAAGCCCATTCACGCGGCTATGTGATGCAATTCTGGAGCGATATCATTTTGCATTATCCAGAGTTGGTCAGCGAATTGCCACGCGATGCCGAGGTGCTGATTTGGGGCTACGAGTCGCATCATCCCTTTGAAGAACAAGCCGCCACAATTGCCAAAGCTGGCTTGCCCTTCTACGTTTGCCCAGGCACTTCAAGCTGGAATACAATTGCAGGCCGTACCACCAATGCCTTGGAAAATATCGCTAGCGCCGCCAAACATGGCTTGAACCACGGAGCAAAAGGCTTTTTGATGACCGATTGGGGCGATAATGGTCACTGGCAACCGTTAGTCACCAGCTATCTCGGCTTGGCGATCGGTGCTGCCCGCGCTTGGAACGCCCTCGCTGAGCTTGATGTGGTTGCGTTGCTCGATACGGTGGTTTTTGCTGATAACAATAAGGTTTTGGGCAATTTAGTTTATCAATTGGGCGATGTCTATCGTGCGGTGCCGCCGTTGTTGCACAATACCTCATCGTTATTCCGCATTTTACAGGCCAACCCCGCAGTGATTGCCGAATTAAACCTTGATTGTGAAGATTTACATAATGCCGACGAGATTTTGCTGCAACTGCGCAATGATTTGCAAACCACCAAACCGCAACGCGCTGATGGTGAGCTTTGCCAAGTGGAGTTAGCTTGGGCGATCGATTTGCTGCGCCATGCAGTGCAGCGCGGTTTGTGGGTGCTTGATCAACAGCCAAGCGAGGTTGCCAGTAAATTGCAACCAGAAATTGATGCACTGATCGAGCGTTTCCAACAAGTTTGGCTGAGCCGCAATCGCCCAGGTGGCTTGCAAGATAGCTTGAAACATTTTGCAAGCTTGCGCGATAGCTATGGCGAGGTGCGTTATGCCTGATCTTTTGGTCAAATTGTATGAACTACCAAGCATCCCCAGCATTGCGGGCGTGACAATTCGTCGCGCCCTTGCCCCTGAACGCCATGTGGTGCTCGATTGGGTGGCGCGATTTTTCTACCCCGCTTGGCGTAGCGAGTGTGCAGTAGCCTTCAGTCAATCACCAATTAGCTGCATGATTGCCATCGAAGAGCAAAAGCTCTTGGGCTTTGCCTGCTACGATACCACTACTCGCAATTTCTTTGGCCCAACTGGCGTTGACCCCGATTGTCGTGGGCGTGGGGTTGGCACGGCTTTGTTGATCGCGACCTTGGATGCGATGAAACAACTTGGTTATGGCTATGCGATTGTCGGCGATGCTGGCCCAGTTGAGTTTTATCAACGCACAGTTGGTGCAATTGTCATCCCCGATTCGACTCCTGGGGTCTATCGTGGGATGTTGCAAGGGGACGCATGAGCAGCCTACGTTTTGAAAATGCCACGATCTATACACCTGAGCTAAGTGCGGCGCGAAGCTTGGCAATAGCTGATGGTCTTGTGGCGGAAGCTGCTCCCACAGCACCCTGCTACGATCTGACCGATCTGATTGTTGTGCCGGGCTTGATCGATTTGCAACTCAACGGGGCATTTGGTCACGATTTTACTAGCGATCCTAAAACGATTAGCGCGGTTGCTGTTGGCTTGCCGCAATATGGCGTGACAGCCTTTTTGCCAACAATTATCACCTCGCCGCTCAGCCAAGTTGCGGCGGCTCAACAGGTGGTGCAGCAGGGTAATTTTGCTGGTTCGCGGGTGTTGGGCTTGCATCTCGAAGGGCCGTTTCTCAACCCAGCCAAGCGTGGTGCGCATAATCCCAACCATTTGCAAAACCCCAGTTTGGCAGCGATTAAAACATGGTCGTCAGCCAATGGCGTGCGCTTGGTAACCTTGGCTCCCGAGCTTGATGCCGCCGACGAAGTGATTCAAGCCTTGGTCGAGCGAGGCGTGTTGGTCAGTGCTGGCCATTCCGAAGCCACGTTTGCAGAAGCTGAGGCCAGTTTTAATCAAGGCATTCGTGCGGTAACCCATTTGTTCAACGCCATGCCGCCATTGCACCATCGTGAGCCAGGTTTAGCCGGAGCCGCCTTGAGCGATCAACGCATCACGATCGGCTTGATTCCCGATGGTGTCCACGTTCATGCTGGCTTGGTACGCCATATTTGGCACAGCGCTAGCCAACGGATTGCAATTGTTAGCGATGCTCAAGCTGCGCTCGGCATGCCCGATGGCGAATATCTGCTTGGCGACACGACCCTGACCGTGGCTAATGGCGAGGCCCGCCGCAGCGATGGCCGTTTGGCGGGCAGCGTGTTGGCGATGGATCAAGCTTTACGTAATATTCAGGCTTGGACGAATAGCCCACTTGAGCAGATTTTGCCAGCCTTTACCACGATTCCGGCTAATTTGTTGGGCTTGGCTCACTATGGCCGCATCGCAATCAATAACCCTGCTGATTTAGTGATTTTTGATCAGCACTATCACGTTGTTGCCACGCTTGTTGGCGGCAACATCGTCTATGGTTCTACAACCTTGGAGCAACGTCAATGCTAACCCAAAGCCATCTTTATCGCGAAATTTATGAGCAACCCCAATCGTTGGCGCGGCTACTTGAGGCCGAAAAAGCGACGGTTGCCAAATTGGCGGCGGCCATTCGCGAACGTAATATTAGCCAAATTGTAATTGCCGCGCGTGGCACCAGCGATAATGCTGCTCGCTACGCCCAATATTTGCTTGGCTCACTCAACGGTATTTTAGTCACCTTAGCCACACCCAGTCTGTTTTCAATCTATCAACGCCCACCGATTTTGGGCAATGTCTGTGTCTTGGGCATCAGCCAAAGTGGCAAAAGCCCCGACATCGTGGCTGTACTGACCGAAGCTCGCAAACAAGGCGCACTAACCGCCGCAATCACCAACAAAACCGATTCGCCCTTAGCCCAAGTTGGCGATTTTGTGATCGATTTACACGCTGGTGAGGAATTGGCAGTTGCTGCAACTAAAAGTTATACTGCTCAACTGGCCGCGATTGCCTTGCTCAGTACTGCCTTGGCCGATGATCCGGCCATGAACCAAGCCTTGGAGCGCTTGCCCCGTGTTGTTGGCGACACCCTGAGCAACTTGCCTGATATGGCGAATGTGGTGCAGCGCTATCGTTATATGCAGCAATGTGTCGTGATTGGCCGAGGCTACAATTATTCAACCGCCTTTGAATTAGCGCTTAAACTCAAAGAATTGACCTATACGATTGTGCAGCCCTACAGCAGCGCCGACTTTTTGCATGGCCCTGTGGCAGTGCTCGAACAGGGCTTTCCGGTAGTTGTAATCGCGCCAAGTGGTCAGATGTTGCCCGAAATGCAAAGTTTTATCCAAACCATTCGTGAGCGTGGCGCAGAAATTCTGGCAATCAGCGATGATCACGATACTCTGCGGTTGAGCCGCACCGCCTTGCGTACGCCAACTGGCTTGCCCGAATGGCTCTCGCCAATTATCAATATTGTGCCCGGCCAACTGCTGGCCTTGCATCTGGCTCACACCCGCGATTTCGATGTTGATCAGCCACGTGGTTTACGCAAAGTTACTGAAACTCGCTAAATGTTCAAACAATCGATTTACTACCAAGCCTTGCGATATTGCAAGGCTTGTGGTTTTTAGCAGACTAAGAGTTTGTGACTATTCTGCTTCTAAGTTGGCACAAGGGATTTTTACATCATAAAAATTCTCAAGGTAGGTGACACCAAAACTAATTGACAAAGGTGTCTGGAATCCCTGATAACTATATAGTAATAGATAGATTCCTGGCTCAAGTGCTGGCAATGTCCATTCATACTGGATTTCAGGATCATTTGGTTGGAGTATGATTGGATCGGGTGATTGCCAGTCGAACTGCTGCTGGCTTGTCGCCCGAAACGGGCCTTTCACCATAAATGTCAGTTGGTCAAACTCTAGATCGACTGTGCCTGCTTGGAGTGTAATCTGAATGGTTATCGGTTCATCACGCTCAAAACAGTTTTTTGCAATATGAATGAGGGCTTGGTCACCAAAAAGATTCCCTTGTTCATCAAGTTTATAGGTTATTGGCCCTGAGGTTGGATCGGGTTGGGTCGGGCCACACGATCCAAAAATGGGCATAAAAGCCAGCGCTACAATCAAACTCATCCAAATATGTCTCATTAAGCTAACTCCTTGGTCATAGCAATACATGATCATCTATGGTGATCGTAGCACCCAGAAATGGCTTTAAACTGGATTTTTCTTCAAAGCACACCGCCTGTTTACATCCATTGCGAGGATATGCCGAATTGATTGTGGAGTTTAAGTAGGAGTGCATAGGATACCGATATTGTCGTTTCACAATAGCTTAGCAATATGTGCAAAATCCAGAAACATTCAAAAAATTTATCATAGAAGCGGTGATTAGCTTGCCGTCAGAACATGGCAATGCTAAACTATGCTTCCTGTGATATACGGCAAGGAGACGTGCAATGCCTACAATTACTGTTCCTGAAGCCTTGGCGCTGCGCTTACAACAACATGCTTTGGCCCACCATCAATCGGTGGACACACTGGCTATCAGCTTATTAACAAGTGCTTTAGATACCGTGGCCGATCCTCAGGTGCTTGCTGTCGTCCAACGAATTCAATCTATGCCGCCCAACCCAACCCAAATTCGGCCAGCCCAAGGATCACTCGCAGCAGCACTTCACGATGATCAGGGATCTGATCCTGTGATTGGTCAGGCGTGGGATGCAGCGTGGCAAGAGGTTGAAACCACAATTCATCGACTGAATGCTGATGATGCAGCCCACGAGAGACCTCGCTAGGATGGCAATTTACCTGTTAGATACGAATCACGCCTCGCCATTAATTACCGCAGGCCATCCGCTGCGACACCGCGTGATCACGGCGATTGCCAGTGGGGAAACCTTTGCGATCTATGTTCCGATGGTGACTGAACTGATTTTTGGAATTGGTCTGCTACCGCGTGCAGTGGCGAATCGAGCAGCATGGGCGCAGATCCAACCGTTATTTCCGTGTTATTTACCTGATGAGGTTGATGCTGTTCATGCGGCTGATCTCCAAATCGCCTTACGCCGCCAAGGTCGCCAATTAGCGACTGTCGATGCCTTGATTGCAACTCTCGCCCTGCGCTATGGCTTAGTATTGCTAACCACCGATAAGGACTTCGACGCAGTTCCAGAACTTCGCATTGAAAACTGGCTTTGCTGATCATAAATCAATCATTCGTATAATTCGTGACTAAAAACTCCGCAGAAAAACCAAACCTTAGAGCATTGGGCAATAAGCTAAGAGAAATAGGCAAGTGATTATCGCCCCAAGATCTATACTGTTGCTAGCATAAATTTCAGCTGCAAGGAGCTTGCAATGCACCAACGAACGCTTGGCACGACTGGCTTGGTTGTCTCGGAAATTGGCTTGGGCTGTATGGGCATGAGCCAAAGCTATGGCCCTGGTGGCGATAAACAATCAGCAATTAACTTAATCCATACAGCGGTTGAGCGTGGCGTGACCTTCTTCGATACTGCCGAAGTCTATGGCCCCTACATCAACGAAGAATTAGTTGGCGAGGCGCTTGAGCCATATCGCAACCAAGTCGTGATTGCTACTAAGTTTGGTTTTAATTTACATCCCGATGGCAAGCCAGGCTGGTCGGGAGTCAATAGCCATCCTGATCAAATTAAACGGGTGGCGGAAGCGTCGCTCAAACGCCTGCGGATCGAAGCAATCGATCTGTTCTATCAACATCGCGTCGATCCGAATGTGCCAATTGAAGAAGTTGCTGGCGCAGTCAAGGAGCTGATTCAACACGGCAAAGTTAAGCATTTTGGGCTTTCCGAGGCTGGCGCACAAACCATTCGCCGTGCCCACGCGGTTCAGCCAGTTGCCGCCTTGCAAAGCGAATATTCCTTGTGGACACGCGAACCAGAAGCGGAAATTATGCCTACGCTGGCAGAATTGGGGATTGGCTTTGTACCATTCAGTCCACTGGGCAAGGGCTTTTTGACTGGCAAAATCGACCAAAGCACGGTCTTTGCGCAGGGCGATATTCGTAATCGAATTCCACGGTTTTCGCCTGAAGCACTGCAAGCCAACCAAGCCTTGATCGATTTGCTAGAAGCAATTGCTGCGCAAAAACAGGCCACTACTGCCCAAATTGCCTTGGCATGGCTACTAGCCCAAAAACCATGGATCGTGCCGATTCCAGGCACGCGCCGCGTGGAACGCTTGGAAGAAAATCTGGGCGCGGCAGCAATTCGCCTGAACGAGGCTGATTTACAAGCAATCGAGCAAGCTGCCGCTTCAGTGAACATTCAAGGCGCACGCTACCCCGAAGATTTAGAAAAAATGACTGGTTTGTAGGAAATGTACTGAGGCGTTGGATGTTTCCAGCGCCTCTTTTTATTTATCAGGTGGATTTGGCCCAGGAATTGGCTCTGGTTCAACGATTGGCTCAAGCCCAGTTAATTCGCTGCCCAACCGCCCTAACAACACCTTAAATTGGTCGGGATTATCAGGATGCCACTCAAAGCGAGCGCGTTCAAACCATTGGGTAATCACTTGGTCGCCATCAGCATTAATTTCATATTGAGCGCTGGTTAGCGGCAATCCAAACAATTGCAACGAACGCGCATAGCTATCCAAGCCAGCGGTGGTTGTGCCATGGCTCTCCCAATATTGCTTAAAGCCCATCCCCAGATCTTGATTACAGACATTATGGCCAGTTTCGCCAAACCACAAACAATCGGCGGCTGGGCGGCGGGCGGCTGGCTCCAATTCGCGGTTGAGTTGGGCGAGGCGCTCTTTGCCCAGCAAGCCAATTTGAATCTCGTAGGGCGTGCCTGTCAAATTGCTATGATGCTCCAAGCGTTGGCGTTCAGTCCATTGGATGCTTAGAGTTGGGCCATGATCGGGAGCTTGGTAGCGTGCTTTGGCCGTAATTGGGTAGCCAAAAACTGGCAGGCCGCCGTTATCACGCCAATAATTGTCAAATGGCGCTTCAACACAATAGGCCTTGAGTTCGGGGAAACAATAGCTGCTAGCGGCGGTACTAGCATGAATTGGCACAATTAACAGAATTGCCAGCATCAACCATTTCAATTGCTTCATCGCAAAACTCCTTGCTTTTGATTGCGAGTATAGCACAAACCATATAGCTCTAACCGCTTTTTTAACCACGAAGAGCACGAAGGTGAGGGACGAAAATAGACAATAATAATCCACAACACACATATTAGGGGTGCAGGGGATGAAACCCCCTGCGTTTCCCGCCTTGAGGCGGGACGGAAGGGTGGTGAACCATTACGAATGATATAGATCAATGAATCAGCCATGATGAACCCTAGATTAATTTTAGTGAATAATTACTAAATTTTTTAAGTTTATTCTTTAGATATTTTTACTATAATCTAGCTATGTTCAATGATGATCAGGAGGCTAGGAATGCGACGTTTGGTTCAACTTTCGCTGCTGATGGTGTTGGGTGTCGCATGGCTCGGTTCGACGCGGGCACATACCGCGATTCCCAACGGAACGTCGATTGTGTTTGATGAAGCGTTGGCTACCGGTTGGCAAAATTGGTCGTGGAGCACGACGGCGGCGTTTGATAGCACTGCCCAAGCGCATACAGGTACGAAATCGACGGCAATAACCTTTGAGGCGTGGGGCGGTTTTTCGTTGCACTCACCTGGGTTGATTCCCGCCGAAGCCTTGACTGGGATTAGTTTTTGGGTCTATGGTGGCACTGGTGGCGCACAGTTTAATGCTGGGGTCACGACGACTGATAGTGGTAATATTGTCACTCCTGTGCTTGTGAATGCTCCCGCTGGCCAATGGACGCAGGTTCAATTGACCATGGCCCAGTTGGGCAACCCCAGCACAGTTTCACGGATTAACTTACAAGAATCCACGGGTACAGCCCAAGCAACCTTCTATATCGATGATCTTATTCTCAATATTACTGATTTTGCCCCACCAGGCACAGTTAATGTGACGATCGACACCGATCAAACCGTGCTTGACTTTAGTGCTCGCAATGCACTTGGCACCAATTACGGCATGTGGGGGGTTGAGGCTGCGGCTAATTCAACCTTTTTGGCACGCAGTGGGGCGTTGGGCAATATGACCATTCGCTTGCCTGGCGGCTCGATGAGCCAGAATCATGGGGCAATCAACTGCGAATTGGGCACAGGCAACACCATTGCCGATGCATGGCCTTGTAATTATGAATGGGCCATGACCCCAAGCGATTTTATTGAATTTCTGAGCGCAACTAATCGCGATGCAATCTGGACGATCAATACCAATGTAACTTCAGGCGAAGCTGCTGCTTTGGTCGCCTTCTTCAATGGCGATGTTAGCGATCAACGCTCACTTGGCACCGATCACAAAGGTGTGAATTGGCAAACAGTCGGTTATTGGGCGCAACTGCGGGCGAGCCATGGCAATGCTACACCAGTTGGCATCAAGTATTGGGATTTCGGCAACGAAACCTATGGATCATGTGTCCCCGACTGGGAAATTAGCTGGACCTGCGATGGCGCTGAATACATCAATGGTGTAACAACGCCTAATCGCCACGAAGGCTATATCGATGTTCGCGCAGCAATGAAAGCAGTTGACCCTACGATTATGGTCGGCGTAACGGGCTTGGCTAATCCAACTGAATTCAACAATTGGACAACTAAAGTGCTGACCGAGGGCGGCGATGTGATTGATTACCTCGCGATTCACCCCTATTCCTTTGTTGATGTACCAAATAACGATGCTCTTGGCCGTTATTTAATGCTTTCACGCCCGCAAAAGCAATGGCCAGAGGTCTTTGCCAGCACCCGTCAGGCAATCGCCGATTTTGCTGATGGTCGCGATATTCCGATTATGATTGGCGAATACAATTTGAGCGCTGGTTGGCCGTATGACCCCCAAGCGATGATGACCAAAGCACTCAATATGTTGTTTATTGCTGATACAACGGGCCAAATTATCCAAGGCGATGTGTTGGCTGCCAACCATTGGCTGTTGAATGGCAATGTGCAAAGCAATGGCACCGATTATGGCTTGATTGGCGACGTGCCAACCTACACTCGCAGTCCGCAATATTATGCCTTCCATCTCTGGCAATTTTTTGGCAATCGCCTGCTCGACTATACCAGCGATGCTGATGCCGAAACCCAAATTAGCTTCTATGCTGGTAGTGATGGCCATACATTCTCGCTGATGGCAATCAACAAAACAGGCCAAGCGACCACCACCAATGTCCAACTCCGCGCTGGTGGTGTGGTCATTCCAGCAATTTCTGGCTCGATTGATGTGGCCCAAGCCGCTAGCCTCGATGCAACCACAATCACGTATAATGGCCAAACCAATGTGAACGATGATTTTAGTAATGCGCAGACGGTTGAATTGACCGAAGTCGGCGAAACCACCACGGTCACGCTGCCCGCTTACTCAATCACGCTCTTACGGTTTGCAACCGATGACGGCACCTATACGCTGTATAATCCGCTGGTGCTGCTCAACAAATAGAACGGATAGATTGTGTTCAACCCGCTAGCCGAGCTGTCGGCACTTGATCAAAGGGTACTGTGCGATTTAGCCGCACAGTACCCTATTAAATTAACCCTTGAAGCCAAAACTACCGGAATGCCACTTTGGCAACTCTTGATAGAACGCCTTAACCTCTCGCCAACCCTGGCCCAAACCCTGATGGTGCGCGGCGCGATTTGGATCAACAGCGTGCGAGTTAATAATCCCTTGGCTGAGGCTCCACCTGAGGGTGAGTTGGTAGTACATACACCGCCTGCCGGTTTATATGTCAACCCCGTGGTAACTCCTAGCGACATCTTATTTGAGGATGAATGGATTTTGGTGCTCAATAAGCCAGCTGCTTGGTATAGTGTGGCCACACCGTGGGATACCTTTGGGCATCTCGAAGGCGCGTTACAGCGCTTTTTTCTTCAGCGCGATGGCGAAGCCGTGCCGTTTCACCTTGTGCATCGGCTTGATCATGGCACTTCAGGCGCGTTGATCGTCTCCAAAAATCCTAGCCTCAATAGTCGTTTTCAGCGCATGTTTAATGAAGGTCGGGTGCAGAAAACCTACCTTGCGCTGTGCAGTGGCGTGCCCGATTGGACAGAACTAGAGGTTGTAACGGGCCATTCACGCGGCGAGTTTGGGCTGTGGTCGGTTTACCCCGAAGCAATGATTGATCAATTGTATGGCCCCAAGGATCGGCGGGTGCGGCGGGCGCATACCAGTTTTAGCGTGCAAGCAGTTGGAAACGAAGCGGCTTTGCTGGCTGCTCGCTTGCACACTGGCCGCACTCATCAGATTCGTTTGCACGCGAAACATGTTGGGCATCCACTGGTGGGCGATCAACGCTATGGTGGCGTAACCCAGTTTGGCAATATAAGCATTCCTGATCAATTATTACACGCTGCATGGCTGCAATTTCCCCATCCCCGTTATGGCTCAACGCTTGAGTTAATTGCGCCAGTGCCAAGGGTATGGCACGCAGTTGGAGCGGCAGTCGGAATTGATCTGCAAACTGGATTGCTCAAAGAAGGGTATTCAGCACCATGACCTTGTTGATTTTATGCGGGTTTGCCTTGTTGGCTGGGTTTATTGATGCAGTGGCTGGTGGCGGCGGCTTAATTCAACTGCCACCGTTGTTAATTACCCAAAAAGAGGTCGCTCCAGCCTTTATCCTTGGAACCAATAAATTTGCCGCAGTTACGGGCACGGCCACGGCAGCAGTCAGTTACAATCGACGGGTCAAGGTCAATTGGCGGATCGTCGTGCCAGGTATGATCAGCGCGGCCATTTGTTCATGGCTGGGGGCGCGGGCCGTCAGCTTGATTCGACCAGAGCTTTTTCGGCCAATTATGCTGGTGTTGATCATCGCCATGGCACTGTATACCTTTAAACGTAAAGATTTTGGTAGCGCAGCCCGCCAAACCAAAGCCTCGCTCACGCCAATTCCCTATGTGCTGGGTTTTTGTGGATTAATTGGTTTTTATGATGGGATTTTCGGGCCGGGCACTGGCAGTTTATTGATGTTTGCCTTTGTGGGCATTTTGGGCTTTGATTTTCTGCAAGCCTCAGCCACCACCAAAATTATTAATGTAACCACCAATGTCGCGGCCTTAGTGCAATTTCTGGGCGCAGGCCAAATTATTTGGCACTTGGCTGTGCCGATGGCGGTTTGCAATATTTTGGGCGGCATCATTGGCTCGCGTATGGCCATGGCTAAGGGTAGTCAGTTTGTGCGCGTAGTCTTTTTGGTGGTGGTGGTTGGGGTGATTTTGCGCTACGGCTATGATATTATCCAAGAATTTATCTAGAAAGTATGGTTTAACGCAGAGCCGCAGAGTTGAGAAGGATGAAGTATGAGGGATGAAACGGTGGAAAATGCACAAATATTCTTGATCAGCCTTAACGCAGAGGCGCAGAGAATTAAAATTTTCTCTGCGCCTCTGCGTTAAAGCTCAACCTTTATATTTTCATCCCGCATCCTTAATTGGCGATTTCAGCGACATCGCTTTCGGCGCGTTCGGCGACTGAGCCAATTGAGAAATATTTGGCATCAGGGTGGTGCACGACGATCGCGGCGGTGCTTTGCTCAGGGTCAAGCTGGAAGGCCGATGTCAAGCTGACATCAATCTCTTTGGCGGGCAAAACGCTAAACAGCTTGGTATGCTCCTCGAGATCGGGGCAGGCTGGATAGCCCCATGAATAGCGTTTGGCTGGATAGCTCAAGCCTAAGCCTTGGCTGATAATTTTGTTGGTGAATTCGGCCAAGGCTTCGGCATAGGTGGTGCTCAAGCCATGGCTAAAGAACGATTCGCTATAATCGTTGGCTTTTTGCAACGTTTCGACCCGCTCTGCCGCAACATGGCCCATGGTGACGATTTGCAGGCCAACCACATCAAACTCGCCGCTAACGACTGGTCGGAAGTAATCAGCTAAACATAAGCGTTCGCGGCTTGGTTGGCGTGGGAAGGCAAAACGAGTCAGTACGGTTTTGCGATCCTTGGGATCGTAGACTACCAACTCTTCGCCAGCGGCTTGGGCTGGAAAGTAGCCATAGACTGCTTGGGGTTGCAGCCAGCCATTGCGCTTGGCATCGTCGATCATGCGGCGCAAACGTGGCTTGAATTCGTCGTTGACCACGCGATCGTATTCAGCGCCCTTGAGATTTTTGATGCCCCAACCTAAACGCCAAAGGGTGTTCAAATCGAGATAGGGCGTAACATCATCGAGCCGAATTTTTTTGGCAACCTGTACGCCCCAGAATGGTGGAGTTGGCACGGGATTATCGTTACGAGTGGCTGAACGCACACCACTAGGATTATTTTTGCCTAATTTTTCCAACAGCGTGCGACCACGCTCTGGGGCTTTCAACGATTCGCGGGCAGCATCTTCCATCACGCTCAAATACTCTTCGCGCACGGTTGGGTCAGAGAGTTTATCCATGGTTTCGAGGCCTTCAAAGGCATCTTTGCAATAGAAAACCCCGCCGCTGTAGGCTACTTCTGGTTCAGGGAAGAGAATGCGTTGGCCATATTGGCGATTAATTGCCGCGCCACCAACCAGCACTGGGAAAGCCAAATTACGTTTGTGCAACTCCTGCACACACAAGGGCATTTGCTTCGAGGTGCTGACCAGCAAAGCCGAAAGCCCAATTGCATCGGCCCCAACTTCAAGGGCTTTTTCGATGATCGTATTGACTGGAACTTGCTTGCCAAGGTCGTAAACGGTGTAGCCATTATTCGACAAAATCGTGTAGACCAAGTTTTTGCCAATGTCATGCACATCGCCATAGACCGTGGCTAGCACAACTTTGCCCTTGGTTGTGCCTTCGACCCGATCAAGGAATTGTTCGAGGTGAGCGACAGCGCGTTTCATGACTTCGGCAGATTGCAGCACATAGGGTAAAATCAATTCGCCAGCGCCGAATTTATCGCCAACTTCTTTCATTGCGGGCAGCATCACGCCATTGAGAATATCGATGGCTGCTTCGCCTTGGGTTTGGCCGCCAGCTTCGCGCCATGCCCGCGATTCGTCGATATCGGCTTCGATGCCATCTTTTTTGCGATGCAAAATCTTCCAATGAATCCGTTCTTCGGCGTTCATGGTGGCGGTTGGGTCAACTTTGGCTTCACCAGCAACCGCAGTATTGGCTTCGAAATATTGGATGAAGCGAGGCAAGGCTTCTTCGTCGCTGTTGAAAATCACATCTTCACAGACTTTGCGGGTTTCGGCTGGAATTTCGGCAAAAGGCATGAGGTGGGTTGGGTTGATGATCGCTGCATCAAGCCCAGCCTTGACCGCGTGATATAAAAAGACCGAGTTGAGCGCTGAACGGGCATGCGGCTGAATTCCGAATGAGAGATTCGAAACGCCTAGCACGGTCATTGCGCCTGGAATTTCGGCCTTGATTCGCCGAATGCCTTCCATGGTTTCCTTGGCCGATTCGCGTAATTCGGCTTGGCCGGTGGTTAATGGGAAGGTCAGCGCATCAAATAGCCAAGCATCATTTTGCACGCCATATTCTTGGCGGCCCATTTCGGCCATGCGTTTGGCGATGGCAACTTTGGCCTCAGCGGTATGGGCCATGCCTTCTTCATCGATCGTCAAGGCAATAATTGCCGCGCCATAGCGAGCGACCAAGGGCATCGTTTTATCGAATTTCTGCTCGCGCCCGCCTTCGAGCGAGGTTGAGTTGATGATCGCCCTGCCTGGATAGATTTGCAGAGCTGCGTCGATCACTTCATGCTCGGTTGAGTCGATCACCAAAGGCAATTCAACGCCCATGGTTAATTTTTTGAGCAGCTTTTGCATTTGCTCTTTTTCATCGGAGCGTTCGGTCATGGCAACACAGACATCAAGCGCGTGCGAACCACTATCGGCCTGCTCACGGGCAATTTGCAACACACCATCATAATCATCTTTGAGCAATAATTTTTTTACTTTGCGCGAACCAACCGAATTAACCCGTTCGCCAATGATAAATGGGCCTGGATCTTGGTGCAGCGCCAAGGAACGCATGGCCGAGGAAACTTGCTGAACGGTGGGAGCTTGGTTGGGTTTGGGTGGGCAATCGTTGCCAATTGAATCGACCAAAGCGCGTAGGTGAGCCGGAGTTGTGCCACAACAACCGCCAACCACACGTACCCCTAAATCTTGTACAAACTCGGTCAGCGTTTTGGCAAAGCCTGCTGGCTCCAAGGGAAACACGGTTTCGCCGTTGACTTCCATTGGCAAGCCCGCGTTTGGTATACACGAAATTGGCAATTTGGAGTTAGCGGCGAGGAAGGTGATTGCAGGGCGCATGTGTTCAGGGCCAGTTGAACAATTCAAGCCAATTACATCGACATCAGCCAAAGCTTCGAGCGTAACCATGGTTGCTTGAATATCCGTGCCCAGCAACATGCGCCCTGAAAGATCCAAAAAAACTTGGGCTTGGATGGCAATATCAGGGCGTTTGAGTTCAGCGAGGCCACGCCGAATGCCGTCGATTGCAGCCTTGACTTCAAGAATATCAACGCTGGTTTCGACCAATAGCACATCAACGCCACCTTCAACCAAGGCGATCGTCTGCTCTTTAAAGGTATCCGAGAGCGCATCCCAAGTAATATTTGAAAGGGTTGGATCGTCGGATGAAGGCAAAAATCCGGTTGGCCCCATCGAGCCAGCCACAAAACGTTTGCGGCCATCCTTCGCTTGATAGCGGTCGGCGACGCTACGAGCAAGTTGGGCCGCTTTAAAATTTTGCTCGTAGGTTTTATCAGCCAAGCCCCATTCATGCAAGCGAATCCGGGTTGATTGGAAGGTATTAGTTTCCAAGACATCAACCCCCGCTTCCATAAACGAGCTATGAATTTGTTCGATGATATCGGGGCGCGTCAAGGCGAGATAATCGCGTGCGCCGAAGTACTGTTCGCCGCCAAAATCCTCAGGCTTGAGATCATACAAATCCAAGCTAGTACCCATTGCGCCGTCGTAAATCAGAACACGTTTCGCCAATTCGGCGACGTAAGGTTTTATACTGGTCATGACGCATTCCCTTATTTGTATGGCCTACGCTGCCAAAGCGCTAAACCAAGGTTAAAAAAAACTCCTCGCACACTGGCGAGGGCTTCAATCATTGAGTTGCCACTCATCTATCAGCGCGATTGCTGCTGGAAGAAGCACCTTTCTCGGCGAGACGGTTGCTGGAGTGTCATCGGGCCAGATCCCTCGACTCCTCGTGATGAGGTATTCAATTATGGGCAGTATAGCAAATCTTAGTTAAAAAGCAAAAGTAGCGGCATTAAGCTTGAGGATTTGGTTTGGTGGAGATTGGTGAGAGGTTAATGGTGGGCCATGAGGGATTCGAACCCCCAACCAAGCGGGTATGAGCCGCGTGCTCTAACCGTTGAGCTAATGGCCCTACTCACCGCAGTGTATAGTACCACACTTTTTAAACAATGGTGCAGCATTTGATCAACATTTCGTGGAACCCAAGGGTTTCATCCCTGCGTTCCACGAAATGATCAAATGCTAGATTCTAATAGTTCAATCCTGACCCCTTCGCCCCTGAACCCCGATCCCTACCTTCTAGAGATGTTGGCTGAAAAAGTCGGTGATCCGGTTGTAGCAGGTCACTTTGTTGGCGTACTTCAAGACATCGTGGCCTTCATCGCTGAACAACAGATAATCAACGTTTTTGCCTAAGGCTTGCAACTCATGCACCACTTCGCTCGATTCACGCTCGATCACCCGTGGATCGTTGGCTCCTTGGGTGACCAATAATGGGCAAGCCAAGTTGTGAATGTAGGTTTTAGGCGAACGTTCGGCCAAGAAATCTTGTTCGGTCACTGGATCGCCAACTTGGGTTGCCATGTACTTTTTCCAAGTTTCAGGCACTCGCGCCGAGAAGGTGTGCAAATCGTAGGGGCCAAACATATCGATGCCTGCTCGCCAAAGCTCAGGGTGACGGCCAAGCAAGGTCAAGGTCATAAAACCACCATATGAACGCCCCATCACCCCAGTACGTTTGATATCAATCAGTGGGTCATTGACTAAAACCTTGGTCATGGCATGCACATGATCAAGCCGATCTTGGCCGCCC
The DNA here is from genome assembly GCF_039545135.1 of Herpetosiphon gulosus. NCBI lineage: Bacteria > Bacillati > Chloroflexota > Chloroflexia > Herpetosiphonales > Herpetosiphonaceae > Herpetosiphon > Herpetosiphon gulosus. The sequence goes on from NZ_BAABRU010000005.1 coordinate 346,366, forward strand.
CAATCGTGAGTAACGTGGTTCATATACTTAAAGCCATAGCCACTACTGCCACGCACATTGGGCACAAACACCGCAAAGCCCTTCAGGGTCAAGAATTGAATCAAGGGCATCGAGAACCAGGCAAAATCGGGGCGTTCTTGGCCTTGTGGGCCGCCATGAATGTAATAAACCAATGGCCGTGGGCCTTCGTAACCCAAGGCTGGGGCTGGGCGGTACAGTCGCGCCGAAATGCGTAGGCCATCGTGCGAGTTGAACGAGGCATCTTCGCCAGCCGCCAAATGTTCAACTGGAATGCCCAAAACACGTTCGTTGGTATGCTGTTGCAGCTCTTGGTTGGGCTTAATCGTATAGATTTGGGTTGGCGCAATCGCAGTCGAGAACGAAAGCGCAAAGCTGTCACTCGCTTCATCATAATCAATTGACTCTAAAACACCATTGTCTAATGGTGCTTGGCCAACCAAAACCTTGGTAACCAACATCCGCTTGCCAACTAGATCAAGCTCAGCTTCATAGCACCAGGAACAGCCATCGATATTATAGCCAATCAAAAAGCGTTGTTCTGTCAGATGCAGCAAACGATCAAATTCGCCTTGACCGGTGTGTACCAAGCCTTCAATCGTCACAGCATCCAAGCTTTGCGAGCCATCAAGGCTCAACAAGGCTAAACTGTAGCAATCATCAAACAGGCTCGTGCTCACCAAGGCAACGTTATCATTGACCCATTCGCCAAAACCCATACCATTTGGCTCAATTGGCGTTGTACGTTGATCCATCGGCGTACCGAAAACCACCGAGCGCTCGGTGCTACCAAGCTGCTGACGATAAATCACGGCATCGCCAATCCCATAGGCATCGACGGTCAGAATTGTTTGTTGATCAGGGGCTGAGGTCGCATAAAATGGGCCATCTGGGCCTTGATATAATAATATGCTTGTGCCAGTCAGTACATTAATTTGATAGCAACTAAGTTCAGGGCGAAGGCGTGAAGCAACATTCAAATAGCCAATGCCCGTGTTTGGATCAAGTTTCGAGAGATTGGTTTGCATTCCAACAAATTGTTCGCCAAAAATTGGCTCAGGGAAACCACCAGTTAATGGGATGCGCAACGGCTGGTAGTTTTCATCGCCATCTTTATCAATCATCACCACAATTTGATTGTATTCGGCCAATACTACAAACGATTTTCCACCCATATGGTGCGGCGTTTGCAAGGCAATATCAGGCGGTAACAACGGCTCAGGCACGCTGCCAGTGAGCAGCATGCGATACAAACTCAGGCGGCCATTTAAATCGCTAATAAAATAGAGATAATCGCCAGAGCGTTGCGGAACAACAAATTGACGAGCGGCAAGCAAGGCTTCGATGCGTGGCATTCTTCCAACTCCTTGTTAACAGCAATTTCGTACTATTGTAGAGCGAATCGCGACGATCAAGCTTCATTCAAAAGGTGTAGCCACAAGGTGTAGTTGGCTGTGGTAGACTGACAAGTAGGCCTTGAGGGATTGTGTCATGCTCCAACTCATCCAAACCAAATTAGTTGTGCCACCACCACGTGAACGGGTTGTTAAACGTTCGCGCCTCTATCAGCGGCTTGATGCTGGACGCAACCAACGCCTAACCTTGATCAGTGCTCCCGCTGGTTTTGGTAAAACTACCTTAGTGAGCGCTTGGTTGCACACCACCAAACAGCAACATTGTGTTTGGCTGACCCTCAATAGCCATGATAACGATCCATTACGCTTTGCTCAATATCTGCAACAAGGCTTTCAGGCCCAACTGCCGCAATTCAATTGGCAATGGCTGGAGCTACTCGGCCATCAAGTATTAATCAATGTGGTCACCACCCTGATCAACCAACTTCACGAACAAGCTGAGCAGTGGGTATTGGTACTCGATGATTATCAGATGATCGATCATCCGGTGATTCATGAAGCGCTCACCATGTTGATTGAGCATTGTCCGCCGCAATTGCATATGGTGTTGACGTGTCGCCAACAACCAGCCTTACCATTGGCTCGCTGGCGAGCACGCAATTGGCTAAACACAATTGGCGTAGCCGATTTGCGCTTCACCGATTATGAGGGCGGTGAGTTTCTGCGCGATGTTATGCACGTTCGGCTAAATCAGCAAATTGAGAGCCAAGTGCTGCATCAAAGCGCTGGTTGGATTGCTGGCCTGCAACTGGCCGCCTTAGCCTTATCCGAAGCGCCTAGTCCTGAGCACGGTTTACGAGCGCTCAATTCGGGCCAAGCCAGCGATATTAGTGTTTATTTGCTCGAAGAAGTTTTTCAGCAACAACCAACATCAATTCAACAAGCGCTGTTGGCTTTGGCTCCACTCGATCGCTTTAATCGCTCATTGGCCGATTTTATGCATCTGCAACGGGAACTTGGCTCAAGCCAACTTGATCAGATTATCGAACGCCAGCTGTTTATCGGGGCACTTGATCAAGAGTGGTGGCAATTACACCCACTGTTTCGCGATTTTTTGTTGCAACACGCCAATTTGGTTGATCCCGAGCTTCGCAATCGGGTTTTGGCACTCGCCGCCGAATGGTGCCGCGACCAACATTATATTCACGATGCAATGCACTATGCCTTGCAAGCCCAAGCGCATCAGTTAGCGGCAGCAATTCTTACGCCGTGGGTCGGTCAATTTGTGCGCGAAGCGGCCTTTTATACCTTGCGACCATGGCTCGATCAATTGCCGATTCATGTAATTTGGAACGAACCACGCTTGTGCATTGCCCAAATGTGGATTTTGATTACCTTGCGCAATGGTGAGGGCATTCAAGGCTATCTCGAACGGATCAGCCAGTTGGTTGGCAGCAACGAACCAAATCCTTTGGCTGCCGAGGCCTTGGCGTTGGGCGCATTGGCCGCAACCATGACCTCAAAGCTTGAGCAAGCAGCGTTGTGGGGCGAACAAGCCAAACGCCTGAATACCAGCAACGACCCGACAATTCAAGGTGTGATGACTTTTTGTTTAGCAGTAGTAGCTCATTTTCAAGGCGATGCGCAACAGGCTGAAATGTTCTATCAACAAACTGAAACGCTCGGTCAAACGATCAATAGTCGCTTTTTATCCACAGTTGGCGCGGTCAATCGCGCTGGTTTATTGCACGATATCGGCCAATTTAGCCGTGCCGAACAAATTTGCTTGAGCTTAATCGAACAAGCGCAAGCCTTGCCAGCGCCGCGCCCATTTATGGCTGGCATGTATTGGATGTTAGCGCGAATTTATCATCAGCGCCATCAATTGCCCGAAGCTTTGGTGGCGGTCGAGCAAAGCCTCAACAACAGCAAAATCATGGATAATCGTCAAATGTGGTGTGTGGCTCAAGCTCAACGGGTGGCAATTTTGCAATCGCAGAACGATTATCCCCAGGCGCTGCACTGCTTACTCCAGCTTGAGGAGTATGCGATTGGCCATGATAATGCCAAAATTCGCCTAATTATTCAACAAACCCGCTGTTTGCTGGCGATTGAGCAGCACGATTTAGCCCAAGCAACCCAATGGCTGGCATTGATCAACACCGACCCTGAGGATTTAAATAACCCGATTAATCAATGGTTGGGTGGTTTGCTGGCCTTGCGTCAAGCTGCGCTGGATCAAGCAGCCAGCTTATTAAATCAAGCCTTAACCACCGCTGAACGGATTAATTTCGTACCGCTCTTAGTCAGCATCTATGCCACCTTGGCCATGGTTTTAGCTCGCCAAGGACAACTGCCCAAGGCGCTTGAGCAACTCCAACATGCCTTGACGATTGCCGAGCCAGAGTTAATTATCCAACCGTTGCTCGATCTACAGGCTGGGCTGATTCCATTATTGCAACAATTGCCAAGTAGCCCGTTAGTTTTGCGCTTGCTGCACCACAATCGACTGGAAACACTTGATCTGGCGATAACGCCGCGTGAACATGAGATTTTGCGCTACTTGGCGGCTGGCTTAGGCAATCGCGCGATCGCCGAAGCTTTGGTGATTGCCGAAAGCACGCTCAAACGCCATATTAGCAATTTATATCTCAAGCTTGATGTACACAACCGCACTGCCGCAATTGTTAAAGCCCGTGAACAAGGCTTAATCGATTAATTTTTTGGAGAGTTTCCCGCGCCTGCTAGGCTTTAGGGGATTTTCAAGGGTGACGTTCCCTCACCCCAACCCCTCGCCCACTGTGGCGGGCGAGGGGCTTTTGGGTTGATGGTTACCCCTCGCTCACTTGGCGGGAGCGGGGCTAGGGGGTGAGGGCATTTTTAGAGGGCGGTTTGGTTTTCGCGCACGGTGGCCAATTTGCCAAGGTGGCATGCTTCGCTCAAGCTCACCAAATAGGGTAAATCTTCGCCATATTCGATCACGCTAATCGAGGCATTGGTAATCCACAAGCGATTGATCCGATCCATATTGATGCCAAGTGCATCGGCAACCAAGATTTTTACAACTACATCATGCGTTGAAAAAATCACGGTTTCGTTGGGTCGTTCGCTCAAAACTCGTTCTTTAAAGTCGATAACGCGCTTGAGGATGTTGGAGAAACTTTCGCCGTTGGGCATTTGCGAACGAGTTGGAAAATATTGCCATTCGCGTAATTCTGCGCCATATTGGGCCTTAACATCGTTGCTATACAACCCTTGCCAATCGCCATGATGAATTTCAAGCAAGGCTGGTTCATCGATAAATGGTACTTCGGGGTGGAATTCGGCAATTGCGCGAGCGGTGTTGTTGGCTCGTTGCAAGGGGCTAGCGTAAATCACATCAAGCTTTTCGCGCTTGAGGCGTTGGGCTAAGGCTTGGGCTTGTTGTTGGCCGAGTTCGCTCAAGGGCGCATCTTCTTGGCCTTGATAGCGACCGATTTTATTCCACTCACTCTCACCGTGACGCACCAAAATTAACCGCATAAAGCCTCCAAATGTAAGGATGAAGGATGAGGGTTGAAGGATGAACGGTCCTCACCTAGGCGATTCAGCATTCAACGAAATCCTTCATGGTTGCAAGGTTGTGCGTCGTTGCAGTGGGTGAGCAGCATTGCTCTACGGCGTTGTATCATACCAGATCTTGCGAAGTTGGTGGCTAGTTCTTTGAAGCCTGATATGTTCTTAACCAAAATATTACAATTATGTTATAGTACGATAAATAAGCCCCCGTAGCATCAACCCAGCCCATTTTTTTGTGGTTACACTCGTCAATAACCCGACAGATTCTCTTGCATCGTGGTCTAGCTTGCTAGGAGATTTAAACCATGGCTCAATCGAAGCTTGGCGCTTTTCGGCTACGTGCTGCTAAATTAGCGGCCTTATTTCTCGTCGTTTCATTGATGATTAGTGCGTGTGGCTCAGCCGCCAGCGAAAGCACCACCGCGCCAACCGCTGGCTCAGGTGGCACATCATCAACTATGGATGCTTTGATTGCTGCCGCCAAGGCTGAAGGCGAATTAACCGTGATCGCCTTGCCCCACAATTGGCTCAACTACGGCGAAATGATCGAAAACTTCTCGAAAAAATATGGTATCAAAATCAACGAACTGAATCCCGATGCTGGTTCGGGCGATGAAATCGAAGCGATCAAGGCCAATAAAGATAACAAAGGCCCCCAAGCTCCCGACGTGATCGACGTTGGTTTTGCTTTTGGCCCATCCGCCAAGCAGGAAAATCTCTTGCAGCCCTACAAAGTTTCAACTTGGGATACGATTCCTAACGAGTTGAAAGATCCCGAAGGCTATTGGTTTGGCGATTATTACGGCGTGTTGGCTTTTGCCGTCAACAAAGATGTCGTCAAAAATGTGCCCCAAGATTGGGCTGACCTCTTGAAGCCCGAATATAAAGGCCAAGTCGCCTTGGCAGGTGATCCACGGGTCTCGAATTTGGCGATTCAGTCAGTCTACGCCGCAGCCCTCGCTAATGGCGGTAGTTTGGATAATGTCCAGCCTGGCTTAGATTTCTTTAGCAAATTGAACCAAGCTGGTAACTTTGTACCAGTTATTGCCAAACAAGGCACCTTGGCCCAGGGCGAAACCCCAATTATGATCACTTGGGATTATTTGGCACTTAGTGCTCGCGATGAGTTGGGCGGCAACCCCGAAATTGAAGTAGTTGTGCCAAAATCTGGCGTGCTTGGTGGCGTGTATGTTCAAGCGATCAGCGCTTATGCTCCACATCCAAATGCTGCTAAATTGTGGATGGAATACCTCTACTCCGACGAAGGCCAATTGACTTGGCTCAAAGGCGGCGGCCACCCAGTGCGCTACAACGATTTGGTTGCGCGTAATGTGATTCCAGCTGAAATTGCTGAAAAATTGCCACCAGCCGAGCTCTACGCCAACGCCGTATTCCCAACCTTGGCTCAGCTTGAAGCCGCCAAGAAAGTTATCGTTGATGGTTGGGATGCCACGGTCAACGTCGATGTCAAGGAATAATTAAGGAAGGATCGCCGCTCTGTGGCAGAACAAGCTTCAGAACGTGGTCGGGGTGCGCAATGGCAGCACCTCGACCTTCGTCGCATTAATTGGAGTTGGCTGGGCACAGTGCCATTTTTCCTCTTTGCTTGTGCCTTTTTGGTGCTTCCGTCGGCCTCGCTAGTGATCGGCAGTTTTCAAGATAACGAGGGTAACTTTACCCTGCAAAATATCGCCGATCTTGGTCAGCCAAGCATTGTCAATGCCTATGTGCTCAGCGTGCAGGTGAGCGGGGTTACGGCCTTGCTTGGCACGTTGGTTGGCGGTTTGTTGGCCTGGGCCATGGTGCTGGGGCGTTTGCCGCGCTTTGTGCGAGCTTTTTTGATTCCCTTCTCTGGCGTGGCCTCGAACTTTGCTGGTGTACCCTTGGCCTTTGCCTTTATTGCAACCTTGGGACGGGTTGGCTTTGTCACGGTTTTGCTCAAAGATTTGGGCTTTAATTTATATGACAAGGGCTTTAATCTCTACAGCTTTTGGGGTTTGAGCGCGACCTATCTGTATTTTCAAATTCCCTTGGTGGTGTTGATTTTAACTCCAGCTTTTGAGGCACTTCGTCCGCAATGGCGCGAGGCAGCTGAAAGTTTAGGCGCTTCGGGCGGCTACTACTGGCGCAGCATTGCCTTGCCAATTCTAACTCCGGCCCTGTTGAGCACCGTTGTACTGCTCTTTGGCAATGCCTTTGGAGCCTATGCCACGGCTTATGCTTTAACGGGCGGCTCGTTGAATATTGTGCCGATTATGATTGGGGCGCAAATTCAGGGTGATATTTTACATAATCCCAATTTGGGCTATGCCTTGGCATTTGGCATGATGGTGATTATGACCTTGGTTTTGGTGCTTTATAGCTGGCTTCAGCGCCGATCGGCACGGTGGTTGCAATGAAAAAACGTTCTTCATTGGTTGCGTGGCTATTTATTATCCTTGGTACAAGCTATTTCTTGTTGCCGCTGATTGCTACGTTTCTGTTTTCGCTGCGAGCCAAAAAAGATAGCTTGGGCTTTACCGCCTATCAACGGGTTTTTGCTGATAGTAGTTTTTACGAAACCTTCCTGTTTTCAGCGTTAATGGCCTTGTTGACGATTATCGCTAGCTTGCTTTTGCTGGTTCCCACGGTGTACTGGGCTTATTTGCGGCATCCGCGTTTGCACCGCCTAATCGAGTTGGTCTCGCTAATGCCATTTGTGATTCCGCCAATTGTGCTGGTGTTTGGTTTGATCAAATCGTATAGCCGCCCACCAGTGATTTTGGTGCAAAGTCGCGGCTTGCTGATCGCAGGTTATATGGTGCTCACGCTGCCGTATATGTACCGAGCGATTGATGCTGGCCTGCGGGCGACCAACGTCAAAACCCTGACCGAAGCTGCTCAAAGCCTTGGGGCTGGCTGGCCGCGAATTATTTGGCAAGTGATTGTGCCGAATGTACGGGGAGCCTTGGTTAATGGCGCATTTTTGACCTTTGCCACAGTGCTGGGCGAATTGACCTTAGCTCAATATTTAGCTTGGCCCGCCTTCGGCCCATACCTCGCCCGCATCAGTCAAAACAAAGCCTACGAACCAGCAGCGCTTACAATCATTAGTTTTGCCCTAACGTGGGTGATTTTTGGGATTGTGCTGTTGGTCAATAGCAAAGATCAACAACAAACCCAATTTGGTGGAACACACTAAGGAACTGCCATGGCTTTTATCGAATTACACAATTTAACCAAGCAATTTGGCCCAACAACGGTGGTTTCGCCGCTCAATCTGTCGGTCGAGCGCGGTGAATTTTTGTCGGTGCTCGGCCCCAGCGGCTGCGGCAAAACCACTACCCTGCGCATGATTGCAGGCTTCGAGGCTCCCAGCGGTGGCTCAATCAAAATCGACGGTAACGATATGACCCAAACACCGCCCAGCAAACGCAAGATTGGGATTGTCTTTCAATCGTATGCGCTGTTTCCGAATATGAGCGTTGCTCAAAATATCGGCTATGGCTTGCGGATCGCCAAACTCAGCAAACAGGCAATCGAGCAACGTGTCAACGAAATGCTTGATATTATTCATATGCAAGAATTTGCCAATCGCTATCCACATCAGCTTTCTGGCGGCCAGCAACAGCGGGTTGCCCTGGCCCGCGCCTTGGCAATTCGCCCCCAAGTGCTGCTGCTCGATGAGCCACTTTCAGCACTCGATGCCAAGATTCGGGTTTCGTTGCGTCAAGATATTCGGGCAATTCAGCGCGAATTAGGCATTACGGCGATTTACGTTACCCACGATCAAGAAGAGGCGCTTTCGCTTTCGGATCGGGTGCTGATTATGCAAAAGGGCGAAGTTGAGCAACTTGGCACGCCCGCCGAAATTTACAACAATCCCAAAACCAGCTTTGTGGCTCATTTTGTCGGCACACTTAACACCCTAGAAGCCTCGCTACACGACCCCAAAGAGGGCATTTTGCATTTTGGCAAGCAACAATTTAGCGTCAGCGATAGCTTTGATCCATCGCTACAAGGCAGCACAGTGCGGGTTGCGCTGCGACCTGAACGCTTGAGCCTTGACGGTGTTGCGGCCCAAAATCAACTGCATGGCGTGGTCAAAGAGCAAATGCTGTTGGGGCCGATTGTGCGTTTTCACGTTGAAATCGAGCAACAACTGCTATTTGTCGATGTCTTCAACGATACCCACGTCAGCAACTTGCCCAATCGTGGCGAGGCGGTGGTGGTTAATTTTGCGCCCCACGATTGTTTGGTACTTCAAAGCTAAAACTTCAAACGGCCCATTGGGGCCGCTTGAAGGAGAGAAGAGTGTGTGTGAGGAGGAAGGATTTGTTTCGAGTATCGCAAGTATAGCTTACGATCAACCTAACAAACAATCCACCTCATACTCCTATCCTCAATTAACCACATGGCCTATTGCTGCTAATGCCAATTCCCACCTCTACTCCTCAAAATTCGACTGCACGAATAAATAGATAGCTACCGTTACTGCTTAAATTGGCCTAAACAGGAAAAATTAACCGCAATCGGATCAATTAAATAGGGTAATTAGCATAGATCGAACAGATATTCGTTTATGCAGCGCACATATATGCGTAACCCATCAGCTAAAGTAAGCCATCGTTAGAGTTCTACAAGGAGGTTGTATGAGTGATCCCCCAGTCATACGGGCATTGAAGAGTATGACAAACTCGGTCAAGGCTTGGGATGCTACGCCACTGCATTCGATCTTCGATCAAATTAGCCCCCCAAACGAGCCGAACGCCCAAACTTCAACGCCCTACTTTCTGCAAGCGCAACGTTTTAGCCTAACCGAATCTGCGCTATTTCCAATCGCCGAACGTCCGCCAGTTTCAGCCGATTTACAAACTCAATTCAATCGTGCAATTGAGCAATGTAACGCCGAGCCAAGCATTCATTTGGCGCAGATGCTCAGTTTGTTTCACGATTATGCTTGGGCCGTCAGCTACCAGCCAACTGCTGGCGAGGTAGCCGATTCGGTCGTGTCGCTCTACGATTATGCTCGCACCAAAGCCGCATTAGCCGCCGCTGGCGAGCAAGCCATGTTAGTTGGTGGCGATCTTTCAGGTGTGCAGGATTTTATCTACACCATCGCGGCCAATCGCGCCGCCAAAAGTCTGCGCGGCCGCTCATTCTACTTGCAAATGCTGACCGATGCTTTGGCTGGTTGGGTGTTGCAGCAAGCAGGCATGCCTAGCACCAATTTACTCTACAGCGGCGGTGGGCGTTTTTATGTGATTGTGCCAGCCGCTTGTTACGAGCAATTGGCTCAGTGGCGACGCGAGCTTGGTCAATTTTTGCTGAATGTCCACGATGGCGAGTTGTATATCGCCTTGGGCGGCGCAACCATCGCCGATGCTGAGCACAATTTTGAGGCTTTGTTTCGCGCCGTCAACGATCAAGTGACCGCTGATAAACGCCGTCGTTTTGCAACCCTCGATCAGCGAGAACTGCAAACCAAATTGTTCACACCACGCGGCCATCGCGGCAACGAGGATGATCGTTGTGAGACCTGTGGCTATATGGGGCCGAGCAGCCAATTTATGCCTGATGACGATGAGGGCAAAATCTGTCGGCTCTGTGAAAGCACGATTAAGCTGGGATTCAGCCTGCACGATGCCCAATTTCTCTGCATCCGCCAGCCACAGCCCAATCTCGCTGCTGTCAAAGACCGCGCAAATGCAAAGGATATTTTGGCGGGCTTGGGTTTGCAGGCAGAAATTTGTTTCGATCAGCAGGAATTGCTCAAATATCTCAATCGCAATCCTGAGCAATCAATCCATGTGCAGATTATTCGGCCCTTTGCAGACGATCTAGCCATGCTGACCCAGCTCCGCGCCGATTATCGCCAGCATGTCTTTAGTATGCGCCCAATCGTCAATGTGACACCCAAGGCTGCCAAGGGCGAGGTCAAATCGTTTGATCAGCTAGCCAAAGCTAGTCGTGGCATCAAGCGCTTTGGGGTGCTACGGATGGATGTTGATGATCTTGGTGATATTTTTGGCTATAGCCTTGCCAAAGCTTCGTTGGCCCGTATTTCTAGCCTGAGCGCGGCCTTCTCACGCTTTTTCGAGGGCTGGGTTGGCGAAATTTGTCGCGACCAGAACATTGCCACCTCAATCTATCAGACGGATCAAGCGAGCAATCAAGCAACCAGCCATGAACAAATTTACAGCGTCTATTCGGGCGGCGACGATTTGTTTTTGGTTGGTAGTTGGGATGTGCTGGCCCATGTCGCCAATCGGATTCAGCACGATCTGCAACGCTACACTGGCTATAACCGATTAATCCATGTTTCGGCGGGATTGAGCCTGCACACCGAGAAATTCCCCTTATATCAAGCGGCCAAACTAGCCCATCATGCGCTTGATCGAGCCAAAGATGCTGCGCCACGCCAAGCAATTCGCAAAAATGCGCTGGATTTTCTTGATCAAACAATTGCTTGGGAAGCCTACCCCGCCTTACTCAACTGGCATCAACGTTTGTGGCAACTCTATCAAGGCGAGCATGGCATGGTGCGTTCGCTGTTGCAAGTGCTAATGGAGTTATATAGCCAATATTACGAGCATAGCCAGCAACGCCAAAAATCGGGCAAAGGCCACACCGCCTATGGCCCATGGATTTGGCGCGGCAAATATCAACTAGCGCGAATTCGCCAACGCCACCACACCAATCAAGCACTACAAACCCTACTCGATGATATCGACGAGCTGTTATTTACTGGCTTCGATGAGCCGCATCGGATCAGTTTGCGCACAATCGAGCAGCTTGGTTTAGCCGCTCGTTGGACTCAATTATTAATTCGTGAGCAAGGAGATTAATCATGCCTGAGATTACCGAACAAGAACGTGAAGCAATTATTGCTGGCGATGATGTTGAACTGTTAGTCAAAGCTGCCGAAAAAATCGGGTCACGCCTGGCCTACGCTCGCTTAACCACCAGCCAAATTCGTGGCATTTTCGGCACCGTGCGCCGGATCGAGATGGATTGGGTGATGCCAAGTTTGCAGCAGCAACGGGCCGAAGCAGTCCGCCGTGCCCAACGCGAATTTGCTTTGCTGCAACCACGCTTGGCCTATCAAGCCAAACGTGAGCGTGGCGGTGCGGTTCAAGCGCTCAGCGATGAATTAACGCCAGCGATTAAGTTGGTTATGGGGGCAAAAAATACCAATCCTGATACTTTTTATCAGCGCTTCCGCAACTTTGTCGATTTCTTTGAAGCAATTCTGGCCTATCATCGATCATTTGGCGGTCAATAATTTTAAGCCTAAAACCTAATTTATAGCAAATAAGGAAGAAAAATCATGTCAGATCAAACACCTAAAATCAAAATTGTTGGCCGGATTTTCGTCAATTTTGAAATTCATGCCTTAACTGGCTTACATATCGGCGGCGCAGCTGGTACGTTGGCAATTGGCAACGTCGATAATCCAGTCATTCGTAATCCCTTTAACAGCGAACCCTACGTTCCAGGCTCATCGTTGCGCGGCAAAATGCGCTCACAATTAGAAAAACTATATGGCTTGGCCCAAAATACTTCGATTGGCCGCGATGTTTCAATTCATTCAGCCAAAACCCAAGCCGAATATGATAATAGCCCAGTGCTACATATTTTTGGTATTCCCGCTAGTGATTTTCTGACCGAGCCAACCCGCTTGATCGTGCGTGATGCTGCACTAAGCGAACAAACCCGCACAGCCTTCCGCGATGCCCGTACCGACTTGCCCTACACCGAAGTTAAATGGGAAGCTGCGATCGATCGCGTCACCTCAGCCGCCACGCCGCGCCAACAAGAACGGGTTCCGGCTGGGGCAATTTTCGACGGCGCATTGACCTTCACGCTCTACAACGATCAAGATACCAAACTCTTCAATACCGTCATTCGTGGGCTTGAGTTGGTCGAAGAAGATTATTTGGGCGGCCAAGGTGCGCGTGGTAGCGGCCAAGTTGCCTTCAAAAATATTGTGATTAGCTTTCAGCACCACGAAAAGTCGGTGCTCGAAAAGCACAAAGTTGCTTCGTTAGTCGAATTGCGAGCTTTGTGGTCAGCTCAGGGCTACGCCGCCAAATAAAGGAGCAACGCATGGAATTTAATCTGATTCGTCTCAAGCCACAGGGGGCATTCCACTTTGGCAGGCACGGCATCGAGATGGAAGCAGTCAGCGAAACCTGCCCATCCGATACGCTCTACGCCGCCCTATTTTGGCAGGCATTGCAACAAGGCCAGCGCTGGGCCAGCGAGCCGAGCAATCCGCCATTTACAATTTCGTCGTGTTTTCCGTATGTTGATGGAATTCAACTCTTGCCTGTGCCAATGCTGCCACCCTTGCCCAGCGATAAGCAAAACCCTGGCGAGCGCAAGCAATTCAAAAAAGTGCGCTTTATCTCCAGCGAGATTTTTATTAATCTGCTGGCCGGAACCCACTCGCTGCGCGATTATTTTCAGCCAGCCAATGGCGTTGCCTTGCAAAATGGCAGTGTCTTGGTCAGCCAAGCCGAATTTAGCGCCAAGCAGCGTGATGCCAACAAAGCGCTGTGGAAAATCGAGTCGATTCCGCATGTGGCAGTTGATCGTTGGAGCAATGCTTCGGCCTATTACGAAACTGGTCAAGTGCGCTTTGCCGAGGGCTGTGGCTTAGCAATCTTGGCACTTGGCGATATGCAACAACTCATGCAACTCTTGGTACAGGTTGGCATCGATGGCTTAGGTGGGCGACGCAGCAAAGGGGTTGGGCAATTTGTACCAATCTTGCAAACCGAAACCCTCGATTTACCAGCCGCTACCACCGATTCGGTGATTGTGCTTTCGCGCTATTTGCCCAGCACTGCCGAGCTTGCGGCGGGGGTGCTCGATCTGCCAGCAGCCTATAGTTTAGAGGATGTGACTGGTTGGATGTATTCGCCCGCTGCCAAAGCCCAACGCCGCAAAGCAATTTGGATGATCGGGGTTGGTTCGCGCTTGAATCGAGCAGGCTTGGCCCATTCGATCGTTGGCTCAAGCGTCGATGTGGCTCCAACCTACGACAACCCCAGCGCTGGCGTGAATCACCGAGTTTGGCGGCATGGGCTAGCGCTTACGGTCGGTTGTAGCGTAGGAGATTCGCAATGACCAACTATGGATTAACGATTGAAACGCTCTCGCCAGTGCATATCGGTGCTGGTGGGCCAGATTTGCGCCGCAACATCGATTTCGCGATCTTCAACAATATTCTCTATCTACTCAACGTTGATGCGGTGCTTGAACAGATTTTGCCCGAAAATCCCAACGACCGTTTATATCAGCAAATTTTGAATACGCCCGATTTAGGCAGTTTTTTAACGGCTGATTTGCTGAGCAAGCATCCAGAGCTGTATTACTACAAACTTGAGGGCGTTTCCAAACTCGACACCATGCGGCCCGTGATCAAACATTGGACGCATGCGCCCTACATTCCTGGCAGCAGCCTCAAAGGTGCTTTGCGCAGCGCATGGGTACGCCAACACTATCAGCAGCGCAACCTTACTTTGGATATACAGCAATTAAGCGACAAAAAAGAACGCGCCTTTCAGACTCAAGAAGCACGCTTGCTTAGCCCCAAAGCATCACGTCCAAGCCAAGCTCCCAATTACGACCTGTTTCGGGCAATTCAGCTCAGCGATAGTCAGTCCGCGCCTGATGATGCGCTTCGGCTTTACAACGCTGTGGTTTTTCCAGCGGCCAATCAAGGTATTCCACTTGATTTGGAGGCGATTAAGCCGCGTGTAGCCCTGCAAGCTCGAATCAAATTCGATGATTACATCTTGGAGAAGCAGGCTCGGCAATTTGGGGTGCACGAGCAAGGATTTAGTGTTGAGTCATTAAAACAGGCTTGGCGCGAACAAGGCTTAGTGCGGATTCAGCAGGAATTAACCTTCTGGACTGGCCGCCGCGAAGGTGAACATCTCCAGCAATTCTTTAGCAATCTCGCCCAACAGGCCAATGCTGCTCCCGACAACTGCTTCTACATCGACATTGGCTGGGGCACTGGTTGGAAGAGCAAAACCCTTGGCGATATCATCAAAACGCCGCAACTTGTCCAGTTGATGCGCCGCTATCGGCTGAGTCGCAAGGAGTATCGTGAAGGCGATCGTTTTCCGAAAACCCGCCGCGCCGCTCGCGATACCAAAGGTGCATTACGCGTCCCATTTGGCTGGGTAAAGGTAATTATGCAGCCCTAAAATTTTGAATCACTGAATAGTTAAGAATTAATTTATTCTCTTGTATTTATATCAACCACATCAAGTTAAGATAATCTGAATACCTGATGTGGTTGATATGAAGAAAGGTTTTATAATGAGTGACTTTTTAGACTATGTTTCATTAATAAAGCGACTAGAGATAATTAAGAATAATTTAAGAATAATTAAAATACAAGAATCAAATTATGGAATCGGTGTTCCATTGCATATGGAAAACGAAATCAGAATCTTGTTAAATAAATTGAAGGTAATAAAAGATGAAATTCTATACATTGAAAATAATGTAATGGATATTATAAATAAATATATAAATGATATGGTTGAGCAAAGATCGAATTATAGATATATTTTTAATTCAAATGGTAGAGAAATGGAGATGGATTTACTGTTCCTAGAGATTATTAGAAATAAAAATGATTTTATATATATAAATAATGATGGATTTGATATGTATTTTGATGATTTATTGAATTATATATCGAATACAATAATACATATAAAAATGTTACCTGTATATATAAATTTCTCAAATAAAAGAATTAAAGATATAAATAAATTTATAAAAGAAAATGTTCATAATCTACTAGGAATAAAAAGGAAAGATGTATTTTATATACTAAAAAGAAGTTGTGATGGTTATGATATTGATTTTATACCAAAAGTTTATTTTATTTTTTGTAATATTGATGAGATACAAAAAATAAAAAAAGATGATTCTATAAATAAGATTAAAAAGCTTTTAAGTATTTTATATAGACCATGTATTTTTATATATAAAGATAAGATTGAATATAAATCAATATTTAGATTTAAGAAAATTTATAATATTGCAAATGTTATCGACGAGTTTATTGAAAGAGAGGAAAGTATTATTATTGAGCAGGATGATAATTTCTAATATGTAAGGAGTTTAATATGCAACGAATTGCTTTTTGTAATGTTGGCAATAGCGATGTCGCCGTCCAAGGGGCGATTATTCGGCCATCGCGGCCTGCTGGCGAACAACATTGGCAGACCTATAACGAACATCAATTTAGTGCGCCAATTATCGATGCCTTTGCTCGTTATTTTCAGCATCGTCAGCTGATCATTGATCGATTAATCTTGTTTGATACTGATCAAGCTGATACCTCTGCCGGTAACGTGAAAGATCGCTTTGGTGTTAGTTTGCGCGATAAAGACACGCTTTGGTTTGGCATGATTTTAGAGCGCTATATTCAAGACCATTGGAGCCATGTGATACGCATGGTCGAACGCCGCACAATTTATAATACTAATCCAAGTTTGTATGATGATGCGATGCATGCCTTTGGCCAGCAATTAGCCAATATCAAGCATCAGCCTGAAACTGAGTATTATGTTTTAGCAGCTGGCGGAACCCAAGCTTTTAATAATGCACTCCAATTCAAGGCGATTGCGCGCTTTCGTGAAGCATGCTTTGTGCTCTATAAATCTGAGCATGATCAATGGCCCTATTCGCTTAATATTCGCAAACAATTGCTCCATTCGTTCAATATTTCAACTGCAATTCAATTAATTCAGCAACATAACTTTCTTGGGGCAATTACTTTGCTCGAAGGCTCAGTTGAGCCAGGTATTATCGAATTGCTGCGCTATGCTAAATATCGCGAGGATTTCGATTTTGATTCGGCGCAACAGGTTTTAGCTCAAATTCAATTTGATGTTGATGGCTCATTGCGCGATCTGGTGCGTTCCATTCAACAAAATGCATATCAAATCAATCAAGCCGATGTGCAATTTCTCTTGGTTGAGCTTTACTACAATGCCCAAATTGCCTATACCAACGGACGGTATGCCGATTTTTTGGGGCGCATCTTTCGCTTCCAAGAAACTGTCTTGCGTTATTTGGTTGAAACAACCTTCAATATTTCGACTGATTATAGTAAAGCGCACAAAGCCGAAAATATGGTCAAATTCAATCAGTTGTTGACCGATGATCCGGTACTCCACGAGTATCTTGAGAATGAGCAATTTGCAGGCAATAAACTTGATTACCAACAGTTTTCAGTCCCAGTTTTGATCGCCATGCTCAATTTTGCTAGTGAAAAAGCTGGGCAACGCTACCTCAACAAACAACAAGCAGGCCTGAGCATCGGTATCCTCAAAAATCTCTATAAAATTAACAACCTAACGCAAATGCGCAATCAAAGTATCATTGCCCATGGCTTTGAGGGTGTATCTCAGGCCATGATTATTAAAGGATTAAAAATCAATCAAGATCAAAACCCTTTAGATATATTACGCGATATTTTAGCTAAAATGCAGATCAATCTGCCCGAATCGCCGTTTCAGCAGATTCAAACAACGTTAACTCAAAAATTGTATAGCTTGATTTAGGAGCATCATAATGACCAGATTATTGATTTGTAATATTGGCAATCGTGATATTTTATTGCCAATGGAATTACTGCCAGCCGAATTACACAAAGCCAGTCATCGCGATAAAATTAATTATATTCGTACCAATAAAACTAACATTGGTTCTAGCCTTCAAATTACAATGATCAAGAAAGTTATTGATCATCTTGAGGCTGATTCGATAGATTGGATTCTTTTATTTGGAACTCAACAAGCTAACCCAAACTATCAGCCAACCGATACCTTTGAAGCCGCCGAACTTATGCGTGAATTGTTGATCGAACGCTGGAATTTTCGGCCTGAACGGGTTTTGGTGCATGCTGTGCCAGTTAATCCAACTCGCCAAAACGAGCTTATTCGCTTTTATGAAGCCCAATTAACCCAGTATGATACCCAAATTCAGCCAAGCCAAGTTTTTTTGGAGGTCACTGGCGGCACACCAGCTATGTCGAATGCGCTGCAACTCGCTGGCACTGAAATGTTTCAGGCCCGTGCGATTGCCTTGTATGTTACGCCTGATAGCATGCTGCCAGAACGCTTATCGATTGGGCGACGGATTCTGGGCGGCCCTTTGCGTAAGCTGATTCAGGCCAATCTGGCCACGTTTCAATATCATGCAGCGCTGGAGAGTTGGCATTTGTATCGGCCTTATTTTACCGATTTGCAGAGCGAAAGTAGTGCCAAAATAATTGAGGGGATGTTGGCGCATGCGGCTGCCCGGGTCAATCTCGATGTGCCCCGGGCAATTTTGGCAATTCGCGATTTGGTTGGTTTGGCCGATGGGTTGTATGATGTGATGATTCACGAATTGTACAATGCGCTGACCCCGCTATCGCATGAAAATGCCTTGGCCGAGGTTTTAGCGCTAGCCGAAATTCGCTTGCAAAGCAATAATTATGCCGATTTTCTGACCCAGTTGGTGCGTTATGTCGAAAATAGTTTACGCTTGGTTTGCCTAAACTTGAATGTGCCATTTATTAATTGGCAGGGCAAAGCAGACCCGCATGGAGCCAAGGTTGATGCTGGCTGGCTGCGTCAACAGCGTATCGAGAAAATTAATGTAGGTCAGTCAGGCTTGCAACGCTTGCTAAGTATGTATGCACCAAATGATTCGCAAGTTCAATTAGTGTTGAAATTTGCTAAGGCTTGTCAGCCATTAATTGAATTGCGCAATGAAGTTACTCATAGTTTGGGTGGCGTTTCGCAAACCCAAATTGAGCAAGCATTTGGCGATTCAGCGAGTGGAATATTGAGCTACATTCAACATAATTATCAACAATTAACCCAACGATCGCTCAACCACAACCCATATCACGCGATTAACCAATGGATTAATCAATTATTGCAATAATAGTTAGGATGAGGGATTTTCAGATGCCAATGGCGTTAATGCTCCAAATTCGACCGCTTAGCAATGCAACGGTTCAGCCCAGTTTGGCTCGGGCAGCGCATGCAGCAATCCTGAATCTGATTCGTGAGGCTAATCCTGATTTAGCCCAACAGGTACACGATGAAGTTGGTGCGAAGCCGCTGACTGTTTCGAATGTGCTGGGCATGCATGCACAAGGCAACCAAGCTACGGTGCAAACCAGTGAAGATTATGGCTTGCGCGTAAGCTTGTTGACCCCAGCTTTAGAGCAGATCGCTCAAGCTTGGCAAGCGGAGCAAATGGAAGCACTAAATCTTGATGGCAGCTCATGGCGAGTTGAGGCTATTTTGCGTCAAGAGCACGAGCACCCTTGGGTTGGGCAGCGCAGTTATAGTGAATTGCTAGCCCCCAGCATGGCCCAAGATTCGATTGCCCATCGCTGGACATTCCAATTTCACTCGCCAGTGACCTTTCGTCAACGTGGCTTAAATCAGCCGATGCCAACCCCCGATTTGGTGTTTGGCAGTTTGCTGGATAAATGGAATGCGGTTGCGCCGCTAACCTTCCCCGACGAAGTGAAGCGCTTTGCCAGCGAATGCATGGCGACCAGCTATTTTGAATTACGCTCACAGCGCGAGCCAACCAAAAACCAAGCCATCCAAATTGGCGCGGTTGGTCATTGCACCTATACCGCAACCTCGCGCGATCGCTATTGGTGTTCATGTATTGATACCTTGGCACGGTTTGCTTTTTGGAGCGGAGTTGGAGCAGGAACGACGCGCGGTTTAGGCCGCGTCCGCTTAGTTGAACGCTAAGGAGTGGGAATTATGGCAACGCTTTATGTTCTCGAACAAGGTGCAGAAATTCGCTGTGACGGTGAACGGCTAGCAATTTGGCAAACTGATCAAGAGCTGGGCAATGTGCCAATGGCCAAACTTGAAGATATTGTGGTGATGGGCAATATTGGGTTTAGCACGCCTGCAATCAAACGTCTGTTGGATCAACAGATTGAAGTAACATTTTTGACGATTCACGGGCGCTACCATGGGCGGTTGATTGGTGAAGTGACCGCCCATGTGGCCTTGCGCCGCAACCAATATCGCCGAGCAGATGATGAGGCTTGGGCTTTGGCGATGGCTCAGGCCTGTGTTAGCGGCAAATTACGCAATTGCCGTGCCGTATTGCAACGCTTCGCCCGCAACCGCCAACAGGTCGAAAAAGAGGTTTTAGAATCGATTGAAGCCTTGGAGCATTTTATTGATCGGGTTGATCGCACCACCAAAATCAGCTCATTAGTTGGGGTTGAAGGCAGCGGCTCGGCAGCCTATTTTGGTGGTTTACGCAGCCTGTTTGATAGCGAATGGATGTTCAATAATCGGAATCGCCGCCCACCAACCGACCCAGTTAATGTATTATTATCGTTGGGCTATACCCTTTTGGTGCATAAAACCCTTGGCGCAGTTCAGGCGGTAGGGTTCGATCCTTATCAAGGATTTTTACATCAACTAGATTACAATCGACCATCGTTAGTGCTTGATTTGATCGAAGAATTTCGGCCAATTTTGGTCGATGCCTTAGTGATTCGCTGTTGTAATGATGGCAGGCTGACGGCCAATGATTTCAGCGCGAGCGACGACCCCAAGCACCCAATTTTACTCAGCAATGATGGCAAAAAACGCTTTGTAGCAGCCTTTGAAGAACGCATGCGCACTGAAGTAACCCATCCCGATGGCGCAGACGGACGGCCTGGCAAAGTCAGTTATTGGCGTTGTATTGAGCTTCAGGCACGCTTATTGGCTCGCGCAATCCAGACTGGCACGGGCTATCAAGCCTGGACAACTCGTTAGGAGCGAGTATGCTGTACTTGATCTCCTACGATATTGCAGTTGATAAGCGGCGCACCAAAATTGCCAAAATTCTTGAAGGCTTTGGCCAACGAGTGCAATATAGCGTCTTTGAATGCGACTTGACCGCCAAGCAATACACCAAATTGCGCGGCAAATTGCATAAAGTGCTACGGCCAGAAGATGGCGATAATCTGCGGACATATCGGATTTGCGCTGCCTGTGCCCCAAATACCGAAATTGTGGGTAATGGGCCAGCGCTCGAAACCAGCGTTACGATTTACATTTTTTAAATTAAGGCTTTGCAATGAGCTAAATCGATGGTTATCCACAATTTAACTTTGTCAACATGCCGCGCGATCCCGTTCTGAAGGGCAGAAAGCGACTTATCCACATGGAAATCTGCTTAAAAAGCGGGGGAAAACTGCCCCAAAAAATCGGACCGCGCAAACCGCTCGTTTTAGCGCCTTGCAAAGCCATGAAAAGTAGGGTATATTCAAATAACCAAAATCCTCGGAAGGGGATTAAAACATAGAACACTATTTCGCACGGCTCATAAGTTCAGGTCGGATTCAAATAACCAAAATCCTCGGAAGGGGATTAAAACTGTTGGGCTAATTGAAGGGGCAGGCCAGGCGCACTGGATTCAAATAACCAAAATCCTCGGAAGGGGATTAAAACTTAGGTTAACCTTCTTTGGTTGACCTTTTTTGATGCATTCAAATAACCAAAATCCTCGGAAGGGGATTAAAACATATTCCTAACAGCTACCTATCCGATCTTAGCTATAACGATTCAAATAACCAAAATCCTCGGAAGGGGATTAAAACCAATTGACTTTACTTCGCCAGTCAGCCCAGCCTTCTGTATTCAAATAACCAAAATCCTCGGAAGGGGATTAAAACTTTCGTTGACAATTGCAGCTAAGTTAGCAGCTTGCAAAATTCAAATAACCAAAATCCTCGGAAGGGGATTAAAACCTTATGTAAGCTGTCTAAACATATGGCTAGATAGTTAGATTCAAATAACCAAAATCCTCGGAAGGGGATTAAAACCCGTAGACCTCGCTGTCTTCTATTTTTGATTTCATCTTCATTCAAATAACCAAAATCCTCGGAAGGGGATTAAAACATAAGAGCATCTAAGGCTATATCCTGCGCTAGTAATACATTCAAATAACCAAAATCCTCGGAAGGGGATTAAAACTAAGAGGTATTGAATACCGCCTACTAACTCAAGCTGTTCCATTCAAATAACCAAAATCCTCGGAAGGGGATTAAAACAAACTCAACTGCTGGGCTTGAATGATGGCCGCTGCATCCGATTCAAATAACCAAAATCCTCGGAAGGGGATTAAAACTCATTAAGAACATTACCAATATCACCACAAATGATATTCAAATAACCAAAATCCTCGGAAGGGGATTAAAACCCTTAGCTACCTCTACAAGATCATAAATCGTTTGTAAATTCAAATAACCAAAATCCTCGGAAGGGGATTAAAACAGCATTAGCCCGCTGCTGCTCTACCCGCTCGATCTCATCATTCAAATAACCAAAATCCTCGGAAGGGGATTAAAACGGACGGCGATTATGGATGCAAACATCCGCAGCGCCCCTAGATTCAAATAACCAAAATCCTCGGAAGGGGATTAAAACTTGCTACTAGTTGCAAGCTAGCAGTATACTCTAAATCTACATTCAAATAACCAAAATCCTCGGAAGGGGATTAAAACTCTAGGGGTAGGGGATAAGGCTAACTACTTAGCTGTAGATATTCAAATAACCAAAATCCTCGGAAGGGGATTAAAACATCGTCATGGCGAGCAAGTAAGTGTTCAAGGATACATTCAAATAACCAAAATCCTCGGAAGGGGATTAAAACTCAGTTGACTAGGCTAGTTAGTTGCCTATCGCAAGGGATTCAAATAACCAAAATCCTCGGAAGGGGATTAAAACCGAATACGTTTATCGCGGCAACGCCCGGTATCTGGTATTCAAATAACCAAAATCCTCGGAAGGGGATTAAAACTCTTAACTTGGCGCAACTTTTGATCTTGCGTTTCGTCAATTCAAATAACCAAAATCCTCGGAAGGGGATTAAAACCTTTTTTCAGTATAGCAGAACCGAGTTTGCGATTTTTGAATTCAAATAACCAAAATCCTCGGAAGGGGATTAAAACGCAAACCGTGCTTGCTTGAGTAGTGAATCAATCACAGAATTCAAATAACCAAAATCCTCGGAAGGGGATTAAAACGAATTGTTGGCCGACTTCACCAACCCAGGTGATCTAATTCATTCAAATAACCAAAATCCTCGGAAGGGGATTAAAACGGCCATCGAAAGCGCAACAGCGGCATCGATCTTTTTACATTCAAATAACCAAAATCCTCGGAAGGGGATTAAAACCGCCCAACGCGATGCTGAGCACGAATTAGCCCAACTCATTCAAATAACCAAAATCCTCGGAAGGGGATTAAAACCACCCAACCCGATGGCGGGGTTGGGGCTACTGTTGGATTCAAATAACCAAAATCCTCGGAAGGGGATTAAAACCCGTGTTGAGGTTTCGATAGCTTCCAAGGCGCGTATCTTATTCAAATAACCAAAATCCTCGGAAGGGGATTAAAACAATATACATTAGCACGACACCGATGGCGCTGATGAAGCCATTCAAATAACCAAAATCCTCGGAAGGGGATTAAAACGTGCCAATATCCCCATTCAGGACGTTCTCAGTCAAATCAAATTCAAATAACCAAAATCCTCGGAAGGGGATTAAAACAAACCCTATACCGCTACTACTACCCAAAATTTGCCGTTTTATTCAAATAACCAAAATCCTCGGAAGGGGATTAAAACTTGGTGGCGGTAGTACCAAAGCTCACGGTACCAGCGATTATTCAAATAACCAAAATCCTCGGAAGGGGATTAAAACTATTTGACTGCTAACACGTGTGCTAGCCGATAGATAATATTCAAATAACCAAAATCCTCGGAAGGGGATTAAAACGAATTGGTATAGGCGATTGTGCCTAAGAAATTTTGATATTCAAATAACCAAAATCCTCGGAAGGGGATTAAAACTACAACCCGAGGGCCAGCAACGTGGCGTATTCCAGCTATTCAAATAACCAAAATCCTCGGAAGGGGATTAAAACGTATCCACGCCCTTCTACCTGCATACCGTCAAAAAATTCAAATAACCAAAATCCTCGGAAGGGGATTAAAACTTATTTATATCAAGTGATAATAGCTTGGATGAGGCTATACATTCAAATAACCAAAATCCTCGGAAGGGGATTAAAACGCAAAATCGCGGTAAACAATACGTTTATAATAAAGTTACATTCAAATAACCAAAATCCTCGGAAGGGGATTAAAACGTGAAATACTAGAGGAAGTATTAGATAAAAATATATCTATTCAAATAACCAAAATCCTCGGAAGGGGATTAAAACACTTAGAGTAACTTCCGGTTTAACAATTTCTGAGTTAATTCAAATAACCAAAATCCTCGGAAGGGGATTAAAACTTTTTCCGACAGGACATGGGCAATGCCCAACGCCAGCACATTCAAATAACCAAAATCCTCGGAAGGGGATTAAAACGCGACCACGCCCGACTGTTGACGGTTATTCTTGTTCTTTTTGATTCAAATAACCAAAATCCTCGGAAGGGGATTAAAACGGTTAGGCTAGGTACTAGACTAATCTTAGATTCAAAAAATTCAAATAACCAAAATCCTCGGAAGGGGATTAAAACTCCTACCTGACAGCTAAGATCGTAAGTATCGATTACATTCAAATAACCAAAATCCTCGGAAGGGGATTAAAACGAATCAGCCTAGGCCAATTACTAGCGGGCTATAGGTACATTCAAATAACCAAAATCCTCGGAAGGGGATTAAAACCTAATAAGCGCTTGCACTTGAGGCGCGTAGAACGCGCTGGATTCAAATAACCAAAATCCTCGGAAGGGGATTAAAACGCAATAACGCGCACGACGTTACGCGCTTTGTACATTCAAATAACCAAAATCCTCGGAAGGGGATTAAAACTCAATCCACCATGATGGGGTGACAACCAGTGTTTGCACAGGATTCAAATAACCAAAATCCTCGGAAGGGGATTAAAACTCAATGCCCCGAATCGGCTTCGGGATGACGGGTCATAAAAAATTCAAATAACCAAAATCCTCGGAAGGGGATTAAAACATCATCTTTTTGGGCGATCTTGCTACCCTTGCCTAGCATTCAAATAACCAAAATCCTCGGAAGGGGATTAAAACGCTTTAATTTCGGCAACCGTGATTTTGGCTTCTTGGTAATTCAAATAACCAAAATCCTCGGAAGGGGATTAAAACCCCAAAGTGATAGCGCCTACCAATACCGTCATTTTTATTCAAATAACCAAAATCCTCGGAAGGGGATTAAAACTGAATGAAGTTAGCGGCTGCTTGGCTTGTGATAATGGATTCAAATAACCAAAATCCTCGGAAGGGGATTAAAACATCGAGAGGTTTTATACGTTCGAACGCTTGTAGGTGATGATTCAAATAACCAAAATCCTCGGAAGGGGATTAAAACCTTCGTTTCAGCATCTAGTACCACAACCTCGCGTGGTTCCATTCAAATAACCAAAATCCTCGGAAGGGGATTAAAACAATTGTTCAGTAGCTTGCATAGTGTCCCCCAAAATTTCAATTCAAATAACCAAAATCCTCGGAAGGGGATTAAAACTCAGGGTTGGGCTGGCTCTGTTGAAGCGTCTGTACCATTGGACATTCAAATAACCAAAATCCTCGGAAGGGGATTAAAACAATTTATGGACAAGGCCATTGGTGAGCGCACTTCCTGATTCAAATAACCAAAATCCTCGGAAGGGGATTAAAACTCACGTTGCGCAGGTCATTGACCACGCGGCGATTTGCAAATTCAAATAACCAAAATCCTCGGAAGGGGATTAAAACGCCTTAGGCCTTGTCTTAGCCCTCATCATCGCCAGCTAATTCAAATAACCAAAATCCTCGGAAGGGGATTAAAACATCTCCGCGTTGCCACGGGCGATGATTGAAACGCCGATATATTCAAATAACCAAAATCCTCGGAAGGGGATTAAAACGATGATGGGCAAGCAATTCTCCGCAGTATGCTTGGCCATTCAAATAACCAAAATCCTCGGAAGGGGATTAAAACAAACCATGCCTATCGTGTTTGTTGGTAACTTTGACAAAATTCAAATAACCAAAATCCTCGGAAGGGGATTAAAACCGACAATTTCACCCCAATAGGTCTCTTTGATTTGGCTAAATTCAAATAACCAAAATCCTCGGAAGGGGATTAAAACGGCTCGCTGGGGTTGGCCGTGAAGTTGCCAATCATGCTATTCAAATAACCAAAATCCTCGGAAGGGGATTAAAACTAACCATAAAATATTTTTCTTCATACGAGTGCTACAAAAAAATTCAAATAACCAAAATCCTCGGAAGGGGATTAAAACGTAGCCCGAGCTGCCCCACCCTGGGGCAATGATTTTGATTCAAATAACCAAAATCCTCGGAAGGGGATTAAAACGTGAAACACACTGCCCACGTCTACGCCCATGGTGACGTGGATTCAAATAACCAAAATCCTCGGAAGGGGATTAAAACGCTCAGTCACGTAATCGGCAAGTTCGAGCGGATACTATTCAAATAACCAAAATCCTCGGAAGGGGATTAAAACCCTTCATGAAGCGGGGTTTTGCTCTGCCACCGTCGAGAGAATTCAAATAACCAAAATCCTCGGAAGGGGATTAAAACGGCCTGCGAATGGCGTGGGCCGCTTCGCCTGTTTAGGATTCAAATAACCAAAATCCTCGGAAGGGGATTAAAACCTACGATCATGGCCGTAATCTTGGGGAGCGCTATCATATATTCAAATAACCAAAATCCTCGGAAGGGGATTAAAACATCTTCCAATCGGCGTGATATTTGGCCGCCGCTTGTTCATTCAAATAACCAAAATCCTCGGAAGGGGATTAAAACATTATAGGCGACCCGAACTTTTTTGATGCCTTGGTATGATTGCATTCAAATAACCAAAATCCTCGGAAGGGGATTAAAACTGACA
Organism: Herpetosiphon gulosus; assembly: GCF_039545135.1. NCBI lineage: Bacteria > Bacillati > Chloroflexota > Chloroflexia > Herpetosiphonales > Herpetosiphonaceae > Herpetosiphon > Herpetosiphon gulosus. The sequence continues at coordinate 373,225 of NZ_BAABRU010000005.1, forward strand.
TAGACTGAGCCAAGCGGCCAGCTATTCGCCCCAATTCAAATAACCAAAATCCTCGGAAGGGGATTAAAACCAACGCATGGCGCAAACCTATCTTGGCGAGTATTCCCAAAAATTCAAATAACCAAAATCCTCGGAAGGGGATTAAAACTTTGCCCAGTTGCACGGCTTCACGTCGCTTGGGTTGGTGAAATTCAAATAACCAAAATCCTCGGAAGGGGATTAAAACATATCAGGATTCTGCGCTACTGCTGCGCCACTGTCCCATTCAAATAACCAAAATCCTCGGAAGGGGATTAAAACGCCAGTTGAGGCGGGCAGAATACGAGCGCCACACCGTCATTCAAATAACCAAAATCCTCGGAAGGGGATTAAAACAATAAAGGTTGCTTGTGTGCGAAGGGGCAGATAGTGATTTATTCAAATAACCAAAATCCTCGGAAGGGGATTAAAACTAAATGCCTCAAGAATAAATGAAAACGTAATCATCTCTTTATTCAAATAACCAAAATCCTCGGAAGGGGATTAAAACCCTAACGTGCGCACTAGCGCATCAACGCCAACAATGATATTCAAATAACCAAAATCCTCGGAAGGGGATTAAAACATATCGGCTTTAGTGTGGGTAGCTACAGGAGCTACAAGATTCAAATAACCAAAATCCTCGGAAGGGGATTAAAACAATCGCAAGATATTCTTCGCGGAGCGGCGCGGACATATTCAAATAACCAAAATCCTCGGAAGGGGATTAAAACATAGGATAAGCTACTTGGTTACGCTCATAAAAATCTTATTCAAATAACCAAAATCCTCGGAAGGGGATTAAAACCAACTGAGACCCCTAGATCTCGTATCCGCTGAATAGCCATTCAAATAACCAAAATCCTCGGAAGGGGATTAAAACGAATTAGGTACTATAGAATAGGATGACAAAGGTACTATTGTATTCAAATAACCAAAATCCTCGGAAGGGGATTAAAACCTAATCCAAGGAGAATGCCAGGGATTTGCGGAATAATCCATTCAAATAACCAAAATCCTCGGAAGGGGATTAAAACGATCTTATCGTTCGCAACGTCAAGGCAACACAAGCCAATTCAAATAACCAAAATCCTCGGAAGGGGATTAAAACAGATGTCGTTCGAAAGTTGCTCAACGCGGTCAAGATTCATTCAAATAACCAAAATCCTCGGAAGGGGATTAAAACGCTTCCCGTAACTCGGCCTCGCGACGGTCGTGATAATTCAAATAACCAAAATCCTCGGAAGGGGATTAAAACATTGTACCCGACGAGTGGGTAGCAGAACGGTATCTTGAATTCAAATAACCAAAATCCTCGGAAGGGGATTAAAACATTGCAACGTTTCTTACGTCGCACCAAAGACGGCTTATTCAAATAACCAAAATCCTCGGAAGGGGATTAAAACATTTGATATAGCCAAAGTGGCATAAATCTGGGCTTTCTTGATTCAAATAACCAAAATCCTCGGAAGGGGATTAAAACGAAATGTCCACGACCTTCTTGGTCGACCCATTCATACACATTCAAATAACCAAAATCCTCGGAAGGGGATTAAAACTTATTAGCAAAGGATGAAGTATGATACATCCAAAATATATATTCAAATAACCAAAATCCTCGGAAGGGGATTAAAACAGATCAAGCGCACACCCTCCCTCTCTTGCTGAATTATAGATTCAAATAACCAAAATCCTCGGAAGGGGATTAAAACGCCTCGGCTATCAGAATGGCGAACACGATAGTTGGACGCATTCAAATAACCAAAATCCTCGGAAGGGGATTAAAACCTCGCCTTGGTCAAAGCGGCGCATCAACTCCAGCGCTTGTATTCAAATAACCAAAATCCTCGGAAGGGGATTAAAACATATTTTTGGTATCGCTGTACTTATAGTCACCGATAGCATTCAAATAACCAAAATCCTCGGAAGGGGATTAAAACCCCACTGCACAGAGCATTTCATGAACGATAAACTGTAAATATTCAAATAACCAAAATCCTCGGAAGGGGATTAAAACATCACACCCCGTTTGCCACGATCCACCGCAGATCGATTCAAATAACCAAAATCCTCGGAAGGGGATTAAAACATTTCGAGTGACATTATAGGTCGTACCAGATACTAAATTCAAATAACCAAAATCCTCGGAAGGGGATTAAAACCTATACAAACAAGCTAGCAAATTTTACTGAAATACCATTCAAATAACCAAAATCCTCGGAAGGGGATTAAAACATCAATAGCCTGTTGCTCTTCGAGCGTTGCCGCATTACATTCAAATAACCAAAATCCTCGGAAGGGGATTAAAACCAAGAACCCAAGGGCCACCTGAATACCCTTATGGTTCTTGGATTCAAATAACCAAAATCCTCGGAAGGGGATTAAAACCAACACCCGCCCCGCCTGCTTCGCAAAAGCCAAAGGCATTCAAATAACCAAAATCCTCGGAAGGGGATTAAAACCCAACACGTTTGCCGCAATTGACGGCTATCGGTTAGCATTCAAATAACCAAAATCCTCGGAAGGGGATTAAAACGTATTGGCCATGCCCTGAATGGTCGGGGCATGGCTTCTGGATTCAAATAACCAAAATCCTCGGAAGGGGATTAAAACGTAGATCCCCTTTACAGCGCTCCGCAAATTGTCGTCTTTATTCAAATAACCAAAATCCTCGGAAGGGGATTAAAACCATTAATGAGTTCGCGCCAATGACGGTCGAGCAGCAGAATGTATTCAAATAACCAAAATCCTCGGAAGGGGATTAAAACCGAGCTGCTCTCTTTTTCAGTCGTGAGATACGCATTCATTCAAATAACCAAAATCCTCGGAAGGGGATTAAAACAGTTGAAGTCGGGCATCTCGCTGGTCAAGTCTTCTGGGTCATTCAAATAACCAAAATCCTCGGAAGGGGATTAAAACGGACTGATATGTGGTCAGTAAGCGGCGGTAGTGTATTCAAATAACCAAAATCCTCGGAAGGGGATTAAAACCTTTCATAGGATTTTGACCCTTCTGCTGGCATCAGCCATTCAAATAACCAAAATCCTCGGAAGGGGATTAAAACTAACCCGTAAAATCCACACAATGCGTAGAACACTGCATTCAAATAACCAAAATCCTCGGAAGGGGATTAAAACTTGAACGATGTCATTTATATCGTGGCAACCATTACCTTATTCGATTCAAATAACCAAAATCCTCGGAAGGGGATTAAAACGCTGCCAGTAACCGTGCCAAGTTCAACCGACTTTTTGTATTCAAATAACCAAAATCCTCGGAAGGGGATTAAAACGGCCAGATCTCATAGGGAGCGTGCTCGTTGTAGTCTTTATTCAAATAACCAAAATCCTCGGAAGGGGATTAAAACCTGCGTCACTGGTTGTCACAGCCGCTAGGCGTTCAACGCTGCGCTCAGGAATATCATTCAAATAACCAAAATCCTCGGAAGGGGATTAAAACCGATTAAAAAGCACAACAAAGCGTTCACTCATTAGATTCAAATAACCAAAATCCTCGGAAGGGGATTAAAACAAATACGGCGGGGCTATTTGGGCCTACGGTTTCAATCTATTCAAATAACCAAAATCCTCGGAAGGGGATTAAAACCACATCAGCCGCAACCCGTGCGGAGACCTCTTGGTTATTCAAATAACCAAAATCCTCGGAAGGGGATTAAAACCTTGCTTTGCGCGGGATCACGCAATACCCGAAAGAATTCAAATAACCAAAATCCTCGGAAGGGGATTAAAACCAGCTTTGGTAGGCTTGGCTCCGTCGAGCACGGATTGTATTCAAATAACCAAAATCCTCGGAAGGGGATTAAAACAATTTCACGAGTGAGCGCCTCTTGCTCACTTTCTTGAGTCATTCAAATAACCAAAATCCTCGGAAGGGGATTAAAACCTGATAGTATGATGCGCTTGTGCCATGGCGACCCCGATGCATTCAAATAACCAAAATCCTCGGAAGGGGATTAAAACATTTTTGCCTTCGACGGTGACTTGGATATTCATGCTTTATTCAAATAACCAAAATCCTCGGAAGGGGATTAAAACTGCAACTTGCGTAGGATACATCAAGTATCCGCGTCCTTCATTCAAATAACCAAAATCCTCGGAAGGGGATTAAAACCGATGCGCTCAGCTGAAGGGCTGATGCAGAACTACATCAATTCAAATAACCAAAATCCTCGGAAGGGGATTAAAACTTTGAAGACCTTGGCGAGATTTACTATTGGGAACACGAAAATTCAAATAACCAAAATCCTCGGAAGGGGATTAAAACAGACTCGCACGGTAGCTTTTTTGACCTTGAGTTTCACGATTCAAATAACCAAAATCCTCGGAAGGGGATTAAAACCCGATACTTTCTGAATCGTCCGAGCGACGGCACGACCTGCATTCAAATAACCAAAATCCTCGGAAGGGGATTAAAACGCAGAGCGGGTTGATTCACTTTTGAGCAAGTCACTTTGCATTCAAATAACCAAAATCCTCGGAAGGGGATTAAAACTCTTCTTCCCACCAGCTGTCTTCAGAGTGTTCAATTGAAGATTCAAATAACCAAAATCCTCGGAAGGGGATTAAAACCCAGTTAGGCCTGACCCAAGACCAAGCCAAAGATTTGAATTCAAATAACCAAAATCCTCGGAAGGGGATTAAAACTGCATCGCCCTAACTCCTAACAAATGTTTCCTGTTGATGATTCAAATAACCAAAATCCTCGGAAGGGGATTAAAACCGCTTCAAGCGCATAGCCGAAGCGCACGCCTGTAGCTTTATTCAAATAACCAAAATCCTCGGAAGGGGATTAAAACGGCGACGGCGCGGGGCCAGAAGTATTCACGGCTATCGCTATTCAAATAACCAAAATCCTCGGAAGGGGATTAAAACACCATTTCTTCCATGACTTGGGCTGCTGGTGAATCTTCTATTCAAATAACCAAAATCCTCGGAAGGGGATTAAAACAGAATACTGTGCCCTCGCCCGTAATGACTTGCATGCATTCAAATAACCAAAATCCTCGGAAGGGGATTAAAACGAATATACAGCGCCTATCACCACGATGGGCGCTGCTGTTGATTCAAATAACCAAAATCCTCGGAAGGGGATTAAAACCGCCAAACAAGCCCAGCTGAGCACGACATGGTATTTGAATTCAAATAACCAAAATCCTCGGAAGGGGATTAAAACGTTGGCGAAACCACCAGCGTGTTAGCTGGTAGTAATAAAATTCAAATAACCAAAATCCTCGGAAGGGGATTAAAACTTAGGTTATCGGCAGCTACGCCTAGCGTTCGTTGCAACTTAATTCAAATAACCAAAATCCTCGGAAGGGGATTAAAACAACGTAAATCAGTAGAACCAATCTGGAGAGCCTGACCATTCAAATAACCAAAATCCTCGGAAGGGGATTAAAACAAGTATACAGGAGTGTACCATGAACAAACTGTACTATATGCATTCAAATAACCAAAATCCTCGGAAGGGGATTAAAACAGTCTCTTCGCGGAGTGCACGACTGAAATCGTTGTATTCAAATAACCAAAATCCTCGGAAGGGGATTAAAACGCGGAAGTTCAAAATTACCGCGATCAAAGGCGTGCTTGGATTCAAATAACCAAAATCCTCGGAAGGGGATTAAAACCAACAAACGGTCACGCTCACGCCATGACCATGGGACATCCATTCAAATAACCAAAATCCTCGGAAGGGGATTAAAACGGTCATCCAAACCCTGCGAGCGGCCTAATTCCTGCTCATTCAAATAACCAAAATCCTCGGAAGGGGATTAAAACTCCCTGACCGCAGCAGGCTGTCTAGCAACCATCAGCGATTCAAATAACCAAAATCCTCGGAAGGGGATTAAAACTTTTCAATGCGTGCTGAGGATGATGGCACGCTTGAAGAGCGTATTCAAATAACCAAAATCCTCGGAAGGGGATTAAAACACTCAAGGCCAATAGCTTTTGCCAAGGCTTCATAGATTCAAATAACCAAAATCCTCGGAAGGGGATTAAAACTAATCACCCAAATGGATGTGTTGATCAGCCGAGCGACATTCAAATAACCAAAATCCTCGGAAGGGGATTAAAACAAATGCTGCTTATTATAAACATGGTCGAAAAATATCAATTCAAATAACCAAAATCCTCGGAAGGGGATTAAAACGGTACATATCGCGAATCGCATCAACGACGGTTTGCGCGATTCAAATAACCAAAATCCTCGGAAGGGGATTAAAACGCCTGCGGGGGAATCTTTGCGGACTTAGTATTCTTTTCGATTCAAATAACCAAAATCCTCGGAAGGGGATTAAAACCTTCACTTCCACAAAACGGGCATGGCTTGAGTTTCATACATTCAAATAACCAAAATCCTCGGAAGGGGATTAAAACCCAAGATACATGTGGGCCATGAACGTAAAGGCCCACGATTCAAATAACCAAAATCCTCGGAAGGGGATTAAAACAATTATTGGCGAATGTGAGCGCACGGTGTTTAGCCGCATGATTCAAATAACCAAAATCCTCGGAAGGGGATTAAAACTCCTCCATCACCATCTGCCGTTGGTCGTCGTTGAGATTCTATTCAAATAACCAAAATCCTCGGAAGGGGATTAAAACTCCATCGCATCTCCTTTATACTTGCCAGTGGTCTATCTATTCAAATAACCAAAATCCTCGGAAGGGGATTAAAACATTCTGCGCAACCCTGCCTATAAGGGGGTGGTCACTATCATTCAAATAACCAAAATCCTCGGAAGGGGATTAAAACTGAGAGGTCATCGTATTTGGCGGTATCAGCGAATTGCGATTGAATTCAAATAACCAAAATCCTCGGAAGGGGATTAAAACTTACGCTGAAGCCCCAGCGGTTGATTCCGACTTCTTCTATTCAAATAACCAAAATCCTCGGAAGGGGATTAAAACGCGGGAAGCCGACGTGGTGGTCGAAAAAGAAACGTGGAAATTCAAATAACCAAAATCCTCGGAAGGGGATTAAAACACACAGCAGCGCCAGAATCAGTTTGCACCGGAATGATTCAAATAACCAAAATCCTCGGAAGGGGATTAAAACTGAATTAGCCGAGTGGGATACAGCGGTCTTAGCTGATTTATTCAAATAACCAAAATCCTCGGAAGGGGATTAAAACACTATCCGTAACCTTCTCCTCATTGCTCCTTTGCTAATTATTCAAATAACCAAAATCCTCGGAAGGGGATTAAAACGCAAGTATTCGATCCATCTAGGCCGTCACTTCCTGAATATATTCAAATAACCAAAATCCTCGGAAGGGGATTAAAACGGATAATCCGTTTCTCTTCAAAAATATCATAGGGATTCAAATAACCAAAATCCTCGGAAGGGGATTAAAACTCAATGAGTGCCGTTGGCTCCATAGCAAAAAGATCCTAGTATTCAAATAACCAAAATCCTCGGAAGGGGATTAAAACTGTTTGTACTCCTATTTGCTAATTCAATGAACGTAGTATAATTCAAATAACCAAAATCCTCGGAAGGGGATTAAAACTTTCAACCTCACGATTGAACATGAGCGCCTTCATGATTCATTCAAATAACCAAAATCCTCGGAAGGGGATTAAAACTCGCCATGATGATCACGTGGTTAGGTTATGCAAGGTGTGATTCAAATAACCAAAATCCTCGGAAGGGGATTAAAACCGAGAGAACGGCAAAGAGGAAGGTCAATGCGGTCATGGGATTCAAATAACCAAAATCCTCGGAAGGGGATTAAAACACACACACAAAGCAATTGAAGCGATGGCGGTCGCCATTCAAATAACCAAAATCCTCGGAAGGGGATTAAAACATAGCCAACTTGCCCAGGGTAGGCGGTTGGGTAGTTGAAATTCAAATAACCAAAATCCTCGGAAGGGGATTAAAACTTTGGCTGACAAGAAATATATCAAACGAATCAAGGGTTGGTTTATTCAAATAACCAAAATCCTCGGAAGGGGATTAAAACCAACCAACGCTAACGGGCCAACGGTCGTCACGGTTGGATTCAAATAACCAAAATCCTCGGAAGGGGATTAAAACCGGCGTTTCCAGCACGTTGGCCCAGCGATGGCCGTGGGCGATTCAAATAACCAAAATCCTCGGAAGGGGATTAAAACGAATCAAGTCACCATCTACCCTCATGCGTGACTTCATTGGATTCAAATAACCAAAATCCTCGGAAGGGGATTAAAACTACCTATAACGATGTGTTGCGTGAATACCCCGCAAATTCAAATAACCAAAATCCTCGGAAGGGGATTAAAACGCCATGGTGCTCCGTCATCAGGACGAGCCGCCGATAAAATTCAAATAACCAAAATCCTCGGAAGGGGATTAAAACTCACGATAGCCTCAAATACATCATCATTACAATCATAGATTCAAATAACCAAAATCCTCGGAAGGGGATTAAAACCGAAGAACACGCCGTTCCTGAGCGTTGAGGCCAGATCGATTCAAATAACCAAAATCCTCGGAAGGGGATTAAAACGTAAGGTCAATTTGCCAATGCGAAGTGCATCTGAATTCAAATAACCAAAATCCTCGGAAGGGGATTAAAACAACAGCCAAGCGGCGCATCTTGCAGAGATTCAATTAACATTCAAATAACCAAAATCCTCGGAAGGGGATTAAAACTCATATTCATTAGCCCCGCTCCTTTCTGCGTTCATAGCGATTCAAATAACCAAAATCCTCGGAAGGGGATTAAAACAGCACCAGCTGGGGCGATTTGTGTGGGGGATTGGTCAATTCAAATAACCAAAATCCTCGGAAGGGGATTAAAACATCCCCTGAGGGCGGCTAATCGAAATAATCGCACTTTATTCAAATAACCAAAATCCTCGGAAGGGGATTAAAACAAATTCTGCAATCTTGGGATCAGCTTTTACTTTGACGATTCAAATAACCAAAATCCTCGGAAGGGGATTAAAACATTCGTTCATAACTGGACTCCTTCTAGCGCGAATACCAATTCAAATAACCAAAATCCTCGGAAGGGGATTAAAACGAACCCCTGTAAGCGGATTTGGAGACCGCTGTCTTGCCGATTCAAATAACCAAAATCCTCGGAAGGGGATTAAAACATTGATTGCAGCGGCGATCAGGCCTTTGGTCTTTTTGGTTCATTCAAATAACCAAAATCCTCGGAAGGGGATTAAAACGGTAGGCGTAGATGCTGGATTCGCGGCGCTTGAAAAAAATATTCAAATAACCAAAATCCTCGGAAGGGGATTAAAACTCATATGAACGCTGAACAAACTTCGCATCGGTTACAATTCAAATAACCAAAATCCTCGGAAGGGGATTAAAACTGTTCTTCCAGCGGTCGTGATTGATTCGCGTGGGTTCATTATTCAAATAACCAAAATCCTCGGAAGGGGATTAAAACCTGAAGGGCCACTGGGCAAAGTCGTTGGGTTCGTGACGAATATATTCAAATAACCAAAATCCTCGGAAGGGGATTAAAACATTGTCCACCGCCCAAGCCTCGCGGTCGCTCAACTCCATTCAAATAACCAAAATCCTCGGAAGGGGATTAAAACCGATTGGAACTGCTATTGCCCCAAGTGTCTCTTTGTGCATTCAAATAACCAAAATCCTCGGAAGGGGATTAAAACGGCTATGATGACCTGTAAAGCACCTGAAAACATCAAGGATTCAAATAACCAAAATCCTCGGAAGGGGATTAAAACACCAGACCGAGCACTGGGAATTGGATGAACATGTGTTTATTCAAATAACCAAAATCCTCGGAAGGGGATTAAAACGCCAGCTTAAAACCTGCTCAGCCTGTGACTCGTCCATCCATTCAAATAACCAAAATCCTCGGAAGGGGATTAAAACAGCAAAGGTATGCGCGTTGTCGAGACATTCTTGGTTAGATTCAAATAACCAAAATCCTCGGAAGGGGATTAAAACTCAATTTCTGCGCTTAAGTATACGCGATAGCTATTTTTATTCAAATAACCAAAATCCTCGGAAGGGGATTAAAACTCTGCGGTCAAAAGTGATTCCATAGCTGGCTCCTTTATAGATTCAAATAACCAAAATCCTCGGAAGGGGATTAAAACCGTTTGAGCGGTATCGCGAGTGTGTGGATACGGCTGCGATTCAAATAACCAAAATCCTCGGAAGGGGATTAAAACTCTCTTGAATGTGCGTTGCTCCTAGCCATTCGTCAATATTCAAATAACCAAAATCCTCGGAAGGGGATTAAAACCGTGCGAGATACGTCAACCAATGAAGCTGCCTATTTTGTGAAATTCAAATAACCAAAATCCTCGGAAGGGGATTAAAACGAACTAAGTATTCTCTATTGCTTGTCGTGTAAGCATATTCAAATAACCAAAATCCTCGGAAGGGGATTAAAACACATCAAGAGCCGATGGCATATCGTTATTGATTTGTAAACATTCAAATAACCAAAATCCTCGGAAGGGGATTAAAACTGAACAAAGTCGGCGACCGCGTTCGCCAAGATTTTGATTCAAATAACCAAAATCCTCGGAAGGGGATTAAAACAGAAGTCAATATTAATGGGGCTTGGCAGAGCTTGTAATTCAAATAACCAAAATCCTCGGAAGGGGATTAAAACCAACCTTCTTTGCAACTTGTGCTATTGAGAGCCATTCATTCAAATAACCAAAATCCTCGGAAGGGGATTAAAACGTTGGGCTTGCGAATGTACCAGTGCCTTGGTAAATACATTCAAATAACCAAAATCCTCGGAAGGGGATTAAAACTTGATTGCTATGCCATGTATTCTAGCAGAAAAAAAATAGCATTCAAATAACCAAAATCCTCGGAAGGGGATTAAAACGCCAACATCCACATTGACGGCGTTGCTGTTTGAATTCAAATAACCAAAATCCTCGGAAGGGGATTAAAACACTCGCGGCACGTTGGCGCTACCCGCTGCGAAGGGTAGATTCAAATAACCAAAATCCTCGGAAGGGGATTAAAACACAACGTTATAGGGCTATCCTGTAAAAGGTTTATTTGCATTCAAATAACCAAAATCCTCGGAAGGGGATTAAAACGCTTTGGCGGCGTTGCTACCCCGACGAGGGGCAGTCTTTATTCAAATAACCAAAATCCTCGGAAGGGGATTAAAACTACGAGGTTTAACCGTAAAACCCATAAGGGTTTGATTTATTCAAATAACCAAAATCCTCGGAAGGGGATTAAAACGTATACCCCAAGGATGTGCCGAGCATGCTTGCGGGTTAAATTCAAATAACCAAAATCCTCGGAAGGGGATTAAAACCAGTCAAAATCGATCAAGAATCCATCATATTCGACGTACATTCAAATAACCAAAATCCTCGGAAGGGGATTAAAACGATAACTCTACGCTAACCCCATCTCCATTTGTTTGGGATTCAAATAACCAAAATCCTCGGAAGGGGATTAAAACGAAACATTAGCAAGATTGCATCTTAATACAGATTATTCAATTCAAATAACCAAAATCCTCGGAAGGGGATTAAAACAGATCAACTGTACTATTATCACGGCGAATTAGACATTCAAATAACCAAAATCCTCGGAAGGGGATTAAAACCGTTACAAGCTTTGCTACACCGTTCCGACAATCCCACAATTCAAATAACCAAAATCCTCGGAAGGGGATTAAAACTAAACCGACCTGAGCGATCTTGATTTAATTCGCAGTATATTCAAATAACCAAAATCCTCGGAAGGGGATTAAAACAAACAAGGCCATGGCGATAAAGGCGTTTTGAAGTGGACAATTCAAATAACCAAAATCCTCGGAAGGGGATTAAAACGCACTGAATATTCCACCATCAACATTAACTCCAGAACAGATTCAAATAACCAAAATCCTCGGAAGGGGATTAAAACTCAGGTAGTAGCCAACGTTTCCCGCCAGCCCATTTTAGATTCAAATAACCAAAATCCTCGGAAGGGGATTAAAACTATTCCAACTAAGGTCAAGATATTTAACCTCAATCTTGTATTCAAATAACCAAAATCCTCGGAAGGGGATTAAAACCATCAAAAGATTTTCTGGTGTTCGCTCCATCATGGTTAGAATTCAAATAACCAAAATCCTCGGAAGGGGATTAAAACCGACCGTCTCTGCTTTATACTTCGATGCCCATTCGTTATATTCAAATAACCAAAATCCTCGGAAGGGGATTAAAACGCTACATTTAGGCTACTATTGGGATAATAAAAATCGATTCAAATAACCAAAATCCTCGGAAGGGGATTAAAACGAGAAAACCATTTCATGAAGTGTTAGCCCTAATTGCATTCAAATAACCAAAATCCTCGGAAGGGGATTAAAACCCTGATTCATTGATTGTTGTGGTAACAGCTTTGCCATTCAAATAACCAAAATCCTCGGAAGGGGATTAAAACGGCTTTGCCAGCTTCGCGTGCTGCCCGTAATTGCGAATAAATTCAAATAACCAAAATCCTCGGAAGGGGATTAAAACGAATAACGCAGTATCCACCATGCGGCCTAAGAAAACCATTCAAATAACCAAAATCCTCGGAAGGGGATTAAAACCGCTTAACTGTTGAGTGGAGCCAGAAATACGGATTGGATTCAAATAACCAAAATCCTCGGAAGGGGATTAAAACTATAATCCTGCGAAGTTTACCCGTGCATACCGCGAAAATTCAAATAACCAAAATCCTCGGAAGGGGATTAAAACCAAATAGCAAGCTTGCTGTTGATTGATCAAGTTGATTAAAATTCAAATAACCAAAATCCTCGGAAGGGGATTAAAACCTTAGAAATATTCAAGTTGGAAGTCCAATCAATCTAGATTCAAATAACCAAAATCCTCGGAAGGGGATTAAAACTTACAGCCCAACGCGACTAGCCGTATTCGCCTCTACCACATTCAAATAACCAAAATCCTCGGAAGGGGATTAAAACGTTCAAATGCGCGGTCGATAGCGCCGTGCTTGACGTGGCATTCAAATAACCAAAATCCTCGGAAGGGGATTAAAACTTAGACAAGCTTGATATGCCTTGTTATCGACTGACGATTCAAATAACCAAAATCCTCGGAAGGGGATTAAAACTGAATACCGCGAATCAGCCTGTGAAAATTACGCGCTGGATTCAAATAACCAAAATCCTCGGAAGGGGATTAAAACGTAATCGCGTGCCGCTTGCGTTTTGTACATTTGCATTCAAATAACCAAAATCCTCGGAAGGGGATTAAAACTTCATATCTTGAAAATATTCTGGAGAGTCCATTCGTAAATCATTCAAATAACCAAAATCCTCGGAAGGGGATTAAAACTTTTGGCATAATAAAAACCCCGTATACGATAGATTATATTCAAATAACCAAAATCCTCGGAAGGGGATTAAAACTCGAATCACTACCGCCGCCACCGCCGCCTTTCTTAGTTGGGTATTCAAATAACCAAAATCCTCGGAAGGGGATTAAAACATAATGAAATACATCATCATCCTTGCAGGTATTCATATTCAAATAACCAAAATCCTCGGAAGGGGATTAAAACCCATACGACCAGCCTCGGCGATGGCTGCATCAAGATCAATTCAAATAACCAAAATCCTCGGAAGGGGATTAAAACAGTATCTAATTCCAACTCTGACAAGCCGATCTCTTTAATTCAAATAACCAAAATCCTCGGAAGGGGATTAAAACGACATGTGGACGCGATCAACGTCCTCACCGCCCTCGTGGATTCAAATAACCAAAATCCTCGGAAGGGGATTAAAACACAAGGCGCTTCGCTCATGGCTGCTAATGCGGTTCATAAAGATTCAAATAACCAAAATCCTCGGAAGGGGATTAAAACGTCTATCAAGTTGTGGTAACGGAACCACGCGAGATTATTATTCAAATAACCAAAATCCTCGGAAGGGGATTAAAACGCCTTGACGCGATCTTTTAAGCTCACTTTCTTTTGTGATTCAAATAACCAAAATCCTCGGAAGGGGATTAAAACACGCCGTGCGTAACGCTTCAGCCGATACCGTTAATGACATTCAAATAACCAAAATCCTCGGAAGGGGATTAAAACACACCATTTCAAATTCGCCTAATTCTTCAATGGTAAAAATTCAAATAACCAAAATCCTCGGAAGGGGATTAAAACTTTGCACGATTTAATACTTGAGTAAGCCTAATTAGCTATTCAAATAACCAAAATCCTCGGAAGGGGATTAAAACTCAATTTGCGAATCCAACACGGACAATTGGTCTTTGGTTAATTCAAATAACCAAAATCCTCGGAAGGGGATTAAAACGCGTACCGCGTGGTTACGGATCACGTCAAAAGGCATGATTCAAATAACCAAAATCCTCGGAAGGGGATTAAAACCATTCCTGACCACAACCTCGATTGTCACCCCGCTCACATTCAAATAACCAAAATCCTCGGAAGGGGATTAAAACGCCAACCATTATCACCGTAGGTAAATTCCTTAACAGCAATTCAAATAACCAAAATCCTCGGAAGGGGATTAAAACGGGATAGGAGCGGTTCTCAACCGATTTATCCATAGATTCAAATAACCAAAATCCTCGGAAGGGGATTAAAACTCGCAGAGCACTTCAAAGCCTGCACCTAAAGGAGCACAATTCAAATAACCAAAATCCTCGGAAGGGGATTAAAACGATCTTAGGCTTGGCTCAGGCTTGCGTAGTGCATTCCATTCAAATAACCAAAATCCTCGGAAGGGGATTAAAACCCACATATACCCACACAAACCCACATGGGATTAGTCTAGCATTCAAATAACCAAAATCCTCGGAAGGGGATTAAAACTCGGTAATTGCCTCTTGGCGCTCGGTCTTATTCTCATCATTCAAATAACCAAAATCCTCGGAAGGGGATTAAAACTAATTTGCTGCTCGGCCAACATAGTGGCTTTTTGGCGATTCAAATAACCAAAATCCTCGGAAGGGGATTAAAACTCATGAGGGTTTGGAAGCGGCGAAGCAGCTTGCTTTTCAACATTCAAATAACCAAAATCCTCGGAAGGGGATTAAAACGTACAAAGCGTTGCCAGTCGGGGTATTGCCCGTCAATCAATTCAAATAACCAAAATCCTCGGAAGGGGATTAAAACAACCCATACGTAAAACTATCTTCATTATGGGTGTCGCAAAATTCAAATAACCAAAATCCTCGGAAGGGGATTAAAACCCATAGCGATTCTTGGCATTGGCGATCACGCTTTGGATTCAAATAACCAAAATCCTCGGAAGGGGATTAAAACGCAAAACCGCACAGATGGGTTTGATTCCCGTTTGGCTCATTCAAATAACCAAAATCCTCGGAAGGGGATTAAAACAGGTGATCTTGCGACCCCCTGTCGCCGCCCACATCAGTTTATTCAAATAACCAAAATCCTCGGAAGGGGATTAAAACCGGAGAAGGTAATTGTTAAATCTGAATCAAGTGAACTATTCAAATAACCAAAATCCTCGGAAGGGGATTAAAACGTGAGCATGTCTAATGCCCATACAGGCATCTCAGCAGCATTCAAATAACCAAAATCCTCGGAAGGGGATTAAAACAATCGGCTTTACGTTTACGGTTATACAGCGTTACATCAATTCAAATAACCAAAATCCTCGGAAGGGGATTAAAACTTCCGACTTGAATCTTTTCATACTTGCCAACATCCTGAAATTCAAATAACCAAAATCCTCGGAAGGGGATTAAAACATTTTCAATAACAATTAACTCGATAATCCCTTTACTTTATTCAAATAACCAAAATCCTCGGAAGGGGATTAAAACGCTGATAATGGAGCGAGGCCACCGCCTGACGTATTATCGTATTCAAATAACCAAAATCCTCGGAAGGGGATTAAAACCTAGCCACTTTCATACTCATCTGCGTTGGTAAAACAGGATTCAAATAACCAAAATCCTCGGAAGGGGATTAAAACTCTAATGTCAGCATTAATTAAGCAATGGGAAAGTGAAGAATTCAAATAACCAAAATCCTCGGAAGGGGATTAAAACGAATCCAAGCGGCTGAATTAGTCGTTAAGGTAAAAATTGATTCAAATAACCAAAATCCTCGGAAGGGGATTAAAACCGAGCGTTGAAGCGTCAAGCGCGTAGTTAACCTCTTGTGCGCGATGCCATTCAAATAACCAAAATCCTCGGAAGGGGATTAAAACTTTGCTCAATATTTTGAGCGCCAAAATCGGTATAACAAAATTCAAATAACCAAAATCCTCGGAAGGGGATTAAAACTCAAAGGCGGGTTTGAGATTATCGAAAAACACCTTGATACGATTCAAATAACCAAAATCCTCGGAAGGGGATTAAAACGGCCAAGGAACACCAGGCAATCATAGTGATGCTGAAATTGATTCAAATAACCAAAATCCTCGGAAGGGGATTAAAACTAAATAATTCGCTGTTGCATCAAAACGTAGAATATCGATTCAAATAACCAAAATCCTCGGAAGGGGATTAAAACCAACAGGCGGTGATAGCGGCGGAATGAGTGTCCATGAATTCAAATAACCAAAATCCTCGGAAGGGGATTAAAACAAATATGGCATCACGTTAAGCGCTGAAGAATTGGCATTCAAATAACCAAAATCCTCGGAAGGGGATTAAAACAATAAGGTATTAGAACCAAATGTAGTTGCAAAGATGGCTGAATTCAAATAACCAAAATCCTCGGAAGGGGATTAAAACTTATTGTAACTATTGCCAGTGCATTTACGATTAACGATATTCAAATAACCAAAATCCTCGGAAGGGGATTAAAACCTAATTCAGCGCTTGGATTACCACCAACATCACTATAGAATTCAAATAACCAAAATCCTCGGAAGGGGATTAAAACCCTCTCGACAGGCGCGACTTGCCACGGTTTAAGTTGGATTCAAATAACCAAAATCCTCGGAAGGGGATTAAAACTCAAAAAATTGTCGATAGCAGCCTGCGCTTCTTCAGCGATTCAAATAACCAAAATCCTCGGAAGGGGATTAAAACCGCTTGAATGTCAATGTCGCCACCGCCGCTGAATACAAATTCAAATAACCAAAATCCTCGGAAGGGGATTAAAACGGACTACTTCGACCAGCAGGCCGCTGTAGTCAAAATTTTGATTCAAATAACCAAAATCCTCGGAAGGGGATTAAAACTGATATTCACTGCTCCCGATGAAGCTATAGACATCGCACATTCAAATAACCAAAATCCTCGGAAGGGGATTAAAACAAATCCTGTCTCGATGAAATATCGAGGTATTTTCAACCTGCATTCAAATAACCAAAATCCTCGGAAGGGGATTAAAACTCTACTTTACGCACTCGAATCCGGTAGATCCTGCGACCCCACAATTCAAATAACCAAAATCCTCGGAAGGGGATTAAAACTGTCCAAAAATTACTTATATCATTAGTACCTGTTATAAATATTCAAATAACCAAAATCCTCGGAAGGGGATTAAAACGCAGAAGTATTGAAAAGCGAACCAGCGTCGTTTGCGGTTTTATTCAAATAACCAAAATCCTCGGAAGGGGATTAAAACGCAATCGACTGCCCACTCATTGCGTTGGATGAAGTGGGAATTCAAATAACCAAAATCCTCGGAAGGGGATTAAAACCTGGCTAATGTCGCGACCAACGGCGTGCAGACCAATGATATTCAAATAACCAAAATCCTCGGAAGGGGATTAAAACGGAAAATCGTTTTCCCATAAACCCTCCAGCCATCCAATCGAATTCAAATAACCAAAATCCTCGGAAGGGGATTAAAACCCAGCACCAATCTATTATGGAGCTTCGGCTAATGGGATTCAAATAACCAAAATCCTCGGAAGGGGATTAAAACCCACTGGCTTGCAGCGCGTTGCCGATCGCTTGGGCTAAGATTCAAATAACCAAAATCCTCGGAAGGGGATTAAAACAATAATGAGGGGCAAGTGCTGGTTGGTCTGTTTGGGAATTCAAATAACCAAAATCCTCGGAAGGGGATTAAAACCTAGCTCCTCTTGCGCCCACTTTGGCAGCCGTTGTTCATTCAAATAACCAAAATCCTCGGAAGGGGATTAAAACATAATGCACTAGCGATCATGCGCGGTCGTGGCGTGTTGATTCAAATAACCAAAATCCTCGGAAGGGGATTAAAACGTTGGCCCTTCAATTTGGAAATATAAATAGCCAATATCGATTCAAATAACCAAAATCCTCGGAAGGGGATTAAAACTAGCTTGACCTATTCGCTCGATTAGCACCACGCTTGAATTCAAATAACCAAAATCCTCGGAAGGGGATTAAAACGGTTGAGCCAGTGGCTAGGGTAGCTTGGATTACAATATTCAAATAACCAAAATCCTCGGAAGGGGATTAAAACGCCACAAGCAACCAAGGCCAGCGCACCGAGATAGTGCATGAATTCAAATAACCAAAATCCTCGGAAGGGGATTAAAACCCCCAGCGATTCGCAAACGCGATGATAGTATTCAACCCGTTGGGGATTCAAATAACCAAAATCCTCGGAAGGGGATTAAAACTATTCACATACTCAAGCGCTTGGGCCAAGTTCGTACATTCAAATAACCAAAATCCTCGGAAGGGGATTAAAACGAGAGAATGGGGCTGGTGTTGTCATAGGTTAGTTTCCTGCATTCAAATAACCAAAATCCTCGGAAGGGGATTAAAACAAGGTATACACCTCGGTGCTGTAGGCGGCTTGGTGTGGATTCAAATAACCAAAATCCTCGGAAGGGGATTAAAACCCACAAGACAAGGGATTGTGCGAATGTGTTATTTTTTATTCAAATAACCAAAATCCTCGGAAGGGGATTAAAACACACTGATGAAGACCCTACGGCTGTGTGGTATACCATCAATTCAAATAACCAAAATCCTCGGAAGGGGATTAAAACTACCATCGTGAAGATTTGAGTCATTCCTTGTTGTAATCCATTCAAATAACCAAAATCCTCGGAAGGGGATTAAAACTGTAATTCAAATGTAGGAAACAATCCTTCAGCTAATAAATTCAAATAACCAAAATCCTCGGAAGGGGATTAAAACTACTTCAACGTCCGACTCGTATCGACGCGAGAACGGGATTCAAATAACCAAAATCCTCGGAAGGGGATTAAAACATCCAATGGGCGGCATTTTCCCAACCAAAAACAACGATTCAAATAACCAAAATCCTCGGAAGGGGATTAAAACCCAAACGAATACCAATAGGCCGAAACACCGCTAAGTCGGATTCAAATAACCAAAATCCTCGGAAGGGGATTAAAACCTTCATCACTATCAAATGCGGCAGCAAACCAATTGCCATTCAAATAACCAAAATCCTCGGAAGGGGATTAAAACTTTACAAGAATGCATCGCCAAACAACAATGGGTTGATGTTATTCAAATAACCAAAATCCTCGGAAGGGGATTAAAACGTCAATTTGGGTTGCGGGTCTCTATCCGGCGCTATTCAATTCAAATAACCAAAATCCTCGGAAGGGGATTAAAACTGTTCTATACGGTCAAGAACTACCAGTACCAAAATGAATTCAAATAACCAAAATCCTCGGAAGGGGATTAAAACACATGGCTCACAGATATACATAGGCTGAATGATTGCCCCATTCAAATAACCAAAATCCTCGGAAGGGGATTAAAACCGAAGCACAGGCGGATTTATTGGGTCTGCGCGCTGCGAATTCAAATAACCAAAATCCTCGGAAGGGGATTAAAACGGAACCACTTCCCGGGAAGCCATGGCACTTGAAAATTGAATTCAAATAACCAAAATCCTCGGAAGGGGATTAAAACGATCCAAGTCGCTGGCTCTGTCTCAAACAACGGCTATTACATTCAAATAACCAAAATCCTCGGAAGGGGATTAAAACCGCATTGGGGTGGATTGTGCGCGCTGGGGTGATGATGCATTCAAATAACCAAAATCCTCGGAAGGGGATTAAAACCCCAGTAAGTTAAATAAGCCTTCATCATTGCAGCAACCATTCAAATAACCAAAATCCTCGGAAGGGGATTAAAACGGATGACCATGCCGATCCGCTGCTTGCTGCGGCTTCGGCTGCACCCATTCAAATAACCAAAATCCTCGGAAGGGGATTAAAACTCCCCAAATACGTTTACGATCTGCAATGAGAGGGATATAGATTCAAATAACCAAAATCCTCGGAAGGGGATTAAAACGGTGCAATTCCTACTGCGCGTGCCAAAGATGGTGATATATTCAAATAACCAAAATCCTCGGAAGGGGATTAAAACCCATACAGCCTGTAACAAGGCATCAGATTGGTTCTGCATGAATTCAAATAACCAAAATCCTCGGAAGGGGATTAAAACTTGTTGACTGGAATTTCCGATACTGCCCAAGTGTCATTAGATTCAAATAACCAAAATCCTCGGAAGGGGATTAAAACAATACCACATGTGTCTACTTCAATATGACGAATGTGGGCATTCAAATAACCAAAATCCTCGGAAGGGGATTAAAACCTCGATTTGTTTCCCGATATGGTCTATGACGCGAATGGATTCAAATAACCAAAATCCTCGGAAGGGGATTAAAACAGCATGAGCACGTTAGCTCGATGCGCGAACGAATGATCGATTCAAATAACCAAAATCCTCGGAAGGGGATTAAAACCGGCATACCGTCCCGCCCTTCCCGATTCCTGATCATTGGCATTCAAATAACCAAAATCCTCGGAAGGGGATTAAAACTAAGGACATACCGGCGCTGCTCTCTCTTGCTCAATCTGAATTCAAATAACCAAAATCCTCGGAAGGGGATTAAAACCGAGCATGACCGCCTTGACTGAGCTATAGCCGATATTCAATTCAAATAACCAAAATCCTCGGAAGGGGATTAAAACCCAAATGGCTTCATAGCGTGCGATAGCGCCTTTGCGGTAGATTCAAATAACCAAAATCCTCGGAAGGGGATTAAAACGCATTAAATGCAGCGATGTGCCGCCGAGCGGCTGGTACAAATTCAAATAACCAAAATCCTCGGAAGGGGATTAAAACTTAGTGCGCTTGGCGTTGAGCCAGTTTTGCACTGTTAACCAGATTCAAATAACCAAAATCCTCGGAAGGGGATTAAAACCGATACCATCAAGACAGCTTTTGCCAACCAATCAATATTCAAATAACCAAAATCCTCGGAAGGGGATTAAAACTGGCATTAGTTGGCTTCCTTTGCTAATTGCTCAACAAGATTCAAATAACCAAAATCCTCGGAAGGGGATTAAAACCAACCCTGAATGGCAAAGCCAAGAAGGGCCGTGTTATCAATTCAAATAACCAAAATCCTCGGAAGGGGATTAAAACGCACAAATGGCGACCTCATCTACCGTGTTGGTATCAATTCAAATAACCAAAATCCTCGGAAGGGGATTAAAACCCAATGCACGATTTTGCGCCGAACGTGCATTGGCCAGCTACATTCAAATAACCAAAATCCTCGGAAGGGGATTAAAACCTCGATATTATTGGCAAGCTAGAGTTGTTCGGCGGCTTTAATTCAAATAACCAAAATCCTCGGAAGGGGATTAAAACCGCTCCGCTCCATCGCAGCGTCAAGTATCCAATCAAGTGATTCAAATAACCAAAATCCTCGGAAGGGGATTAAAACTAACTAAACGCACATTTGCCATGAAAAGCTCCTTTTATTATTCAAATAACCAAAATCCTCGGAAGGGGATTAAAACGTTCACAAATTCGATGATCTCCAGCTTTTGCGAGTCGGGATTATTCAAATAACCAAAATCCTCGGAAGGGGATTAAAACTCAGCGCGTTCTACGCCAATGGCAAGGCCACCTATCGGCCATTCAAATAACCAAAATCCTCGGAAGGGGATTAAAACATTACAACTGTGGCTAGAGCGCCGTTTTGGGTTTGAAATTCAAATAACCAAAATCCTCGGAAGGGGATTAAAACCTGATTCTGGCAGGCTGTCAGCGCAAGCTTTGATTGATGCATTCAAATAACCAAAATCCTCGGAAGGGGATTAAAACGCCATAGTAGTTTTCCTTGTGTATATTTATTTATTTATGATTCAAATAACCAAAATCCTCGGAAGGGGATTAAAACATAGAGCACCGACTGATCGACCCAGCGCTCATGGGTATGGGATTCAAATAACCAAAATCCTCGGAAGGGGATTAAAACCTCAATAAACGCGAGGAGTTGTTTGTTTTTGAGTATGTATATTCAAATAACCAAAATCCTCGGAAGGGGATTAAAACTGTCCAGTGGCGTAGAGCGTAAAGGCCCGAGTCACAAATTCAAATAACCAAAATCCTCGGAAGGGGATTAAAACTTCATTCATACACGCCGCATAGTTCGATGCTTGGATGCGATAATTCAAATAACCAAAATCCTCGGAAGGGGATTAAAACGGATGAGGATGACGACGACGATTATGGTGGTAAACGCATTCAAATAACCAAAATCCTCGGAAGGGGATTAAAACCCAGCTTCATACGATGCTGTTGATACGCTGCCTTGATATATTCAAATAACCAAAATCCTCGGAAGGGGATTAAAACCGAGCTGCCAAGCAAGCGCTTAATCGTGCCAGGACGCGATTCAAATAACCAAAATCCTCGGAAGGGGATTAAAACACCTTTGACTCCGCAAGCCAATGCTCTTATCCAACTGAGCATTCAAATAACCAAAATCCTCGGAAGGGGATTAAAACCCGCAGGAACCGACGAAGGCCGGGCGAAGCTGCTCCAAATTCAAATAACCAAAATCCTCGGAAGGGGATTAAAACCGAATGGCACGTTCGTATTCCTGCCTGAAAACTCGTTTATTCAAATAACCAAAATCCTCGGAAGGGGATTAAAACGCAGTTGTATCGGATGTTCTTTGGCGTGGGCTATGAAAAATTCAAATAACCAAAATCCTCGGAAGGGGATTAAAACAGATCAAATTGACGCTGTTGACTCTGGCCATGAAGCAAATGCATTCAAATAACCAAAATCCTCGGAAGGGGATTAAAACGTACCGTCTGCCAGAGTTGAAGGACTTGGCTGGTTATATTCAAATAACCAAAATCCTCGGAAGGGGATTAAAACGTTTAAGCTCCGCCGACTCTGCAACGTTTGCAATCTCGTCATTCAAATAACCAAAATCCTCGGAAGGGGATTAAAACGTTGTGGACTCAACGCTGCAATAGCCCCAGCGACGAATTCAAATAACCAAAATCCTCGGAAGGGGATTAAAACGTGCTGATGCCAGCCGATACAAAGCCTTCAATCTATAAGATTCAAATAACCAAAATCCTCGGAAGGGGATTAAAACATAGTACGCCTAGTGCGTAGCGTAGGGACGCGAATACGGATTCAAATAACCAAAATCCTCGGAAGGGGATTAAAACCAAACAAAAGAACAAATAGTGCCATCAGACACCTCCAACATTCAAATAACCAAAATCCTCGGAAGGGGATTAAAACCAAAAGGTTCTATGAAGGAAGCCCAGACTGTTGGTCAAAATTCAAATAACCAAAATCCTCGGAAGGGGATTAAAACGTAAAACTCTGTGAAATCTTTATTACTCACTATCTACCCATTCAAATAACCAAAATCCTCGGAAGGGGATTAAAACGCGCTTACCTTCTTCTGCGTAGGTTTCGACAACAGCAAAGATTCAAATAACCAAAATCCTCGGAAGGGGATTAAAACGCATTTGGCACAGGTCGGATGGCCGTGTATACGTCAATTCAAATAACCAAAATCCTCGGAAGGGGATTAAAACTGAGTTAGTAGTGACCGCAACGGGACTTGTCCCGACCATTCAAATAACCAAAATCCTCGGAAGGGGATTAAAACAGAAGCCAACCGCATTTGATAGCGACGACGAGCATCAGGATTCAAATAACCAAAATCCTCGGAAGGGGATTAAAACTTATCATGAGCCAGACGGCCAAAGTGCTGAATATAAAATTCAAATAACCAAAATCCTCGGAAGGGGATTAAAACGTTTATTACTATCGAAGGGAATCAGCCCTTCACGAACATATTCAAATAACCAAAATCCTCGGAAGGGGATTAAAACAAGCTTGGCAGCACTCCCCAATAGAGCACGTCGTAACGTATTCAAATAACCAAAATCCTCGGAAGGGGATTAAAACCAATATATTGATGCGCCTTGATCCCCCAGCGTGGTGCATTCAAATAACCAAAATCCTCGGAAGGGGATTAAAACGGTCTTCCGTGAAGGAAAGGACGGCTACGAGGTTGGTACATTCAAATAACCAAAATCCTCGGAAGGGGATTAAAACTTTCAATTCGACGTTCATAGGGTTGACTCCTTACATATATTCAAATAACCAAAATCCTCGGAAGGGGATTAAAACTGGCATAACCCCCCTAGTATGTGCGGCCTGGATTTTATTCAAATAACCAAAATCCTCGGAAGGGGATTAAAACTACAAACTGTCGATAGAACTGGTTTTGAGGGATAACATTCAAATAACCAAAATCCTCGGAAGGGGATTAAAACCTATGGCGCTGCTGGCCACGTCCTCGACGTGGTTGACGATTCAAATAACCAAAATCCTCGGAAGGGGATTAAAACTCCCTATGAACGCTCAAGAACGTTTGGCCAATTTCCATTCAAATAACCAAAATCCTCGGAAGGGGATTAAAACAGAGTGTACCTGCCCACAGGAGGACTTCATCTATGAATTCAAATAACCAAAATCCTCGGAAGGGGATTAAAACCCGTTGAAGTGGTAGGTTACCACTAAGTTACCATTCAAATTCAAATAACCAAAATCCTCGGAAGGGGATTAAAACTCAAGCTGTGCGCCGTCAAGGTAAAACTGCTTGGTATGTATTCAAATAACCAAAATCCTCGGAAGGGGATTAAAACCCAAATACCCAAGACCTGCAACCGCCAAAGCTACCGATGAATTCAAATAACCAAAATCCTCGGAAGGGGATTAAAACAATGACTTCTTGGAACATGTGGCGAACATAGGTGTTAAATTCAAATAACCAAAATCCTCGGAAGGGGATTAAAACCTTTGATAAGGGCTTTTGAGAGACTTGTAGCAACGTTGCATTCAAATAACCAAAATCCTCGGAAGGGGATTAAAACTTATCGCCTATGCTCGTTACTTCTATAACCCTGATGATTCAAATAACCAAAATCCTCGGAAGGGGATTAAAACTTCTTCGGTTTTGCTGCCTGTTTGTTGCTTGGCAATATCGATTCAAATAACCAAAATCCTCGGAAGGGGATTAAAACAACAGCGGGCGACAATATATTCATCACCCTTCGAGACCTTCATTCAAATAACCAAAATCCTCGGAAGGGGATTAAAACCAATTCTTTCGCAACTTTTTCTAAGTCGGTCATCGCGATTCAAATAACCAAAATCCTCGGAAGGGGATTAAAACGCTTATGTACCTATTATCGCACGCGCTACCATCGCCGCCATTCAAATAACCAAAATCCTCGGAAGGGGATTAAAACGAAACGTTGACGTGCCATCGGCGTGCAATAGCTCAATCGATTCAAATAACCAAAATCCTCGGAAGGGGATTAAAACTGTGCGAATGTCGTCGAGCCATATTACTACTGCGCATGGATTCAAATAACCAAAATCCTCGGAAGGGGATTAAAACCCCGCTAGCCGAATGGCACTTGAGTTACAGTCAAGCTCATTCAAATAACCAAAATCCTCGGAAGGGGATTAAAACTCAACAGCACATTGGGCATAATACTTAATCGCATTCTCGCGATTCAAATAACCAAAATCCTCGGAAGGGGATTAAAACCGAAAACATAAAGGCCAGCACGCGAGGCCGCTGATAGATTCAAATAACCAAAATCCTCGGAAGGGGATTAAAACTGAAGATTACTGGGTTGATCAACGTGAGGCGACGGCCAGCATTCAAATAACCAAAATCCTCGGAAGGGGATTAAAACCAACAGTGCTAGAGCGATCATCACCCCATTTGCTGATATTCAAATAACCAAAATCCTCGGAAGGGGATTAAAACATTCTTGCGTAATTCTACATAATCTTCATATTCCACATTGGATTCAAATAACCAAAATCCTCGGAAGGGGATTAAAACTGAAGGCTACTTCAAACTCCCGTTCGTTGCTGAAAAATTCAATTCAAATAACCAAAATCCTCGGAAGGGGATTAAAACATATGGTTAATGGCATGACTGGTGAACCTGGGATTTTCAATATTCAAATAACCAAAATCCTCGGAAGGGGATTAAAACGAATCAAGTGCTTGCTGAAAGCCTACTCGCACTCCATGATTCAAATAACCAAAATCCTCGGAAGGGGATTAAAACAATAGGTATCAGCATGAACAATCGTGAGGCCACCACACCATTCAAATAACCAAAATCCTCGGAAGGGGATTAAAACTTTTTCATCAATGCGAATTAATTGCCCATTGCCTCGGATTCAAATAACCAAAATCCTCGGAAGGGGATTAAAACCACCTTGCGGATGGCGTTGACGAATGGGGTATCCATATCATTCAAATAACCAAAATCCTCGGAAGGGGATTAAAACGTTGAGCACACAATACAGTGTGCCCCATGGGCAATATCATTCAAATAACCAAAATCCTCGGAAGGGGATTAAAACTTTGAAAGCGTCAACTTCAACGCAAGTGTTGATTTTATTCAAATAACCAAAATCCTCGGAAGGGGATTAAAACGCTTTATATTCTTCGTTGGCATATCGCTCCATGGGTGAATTCAAATAACCAAAATCCTCGGAAGGGGATTAAAACTGTCCTAAGAATGATGATAGCCGATCCCATTTCATGAATTCAAATAACCAAAATCCTCGGAAGGGGATTAAAACGCACATCAAACCCTTGGGCCTCGTACTGGCTCAGCGATTCAAATAACCAAAATCCTCGGAAGGGGATTAAAACGGGCTTGACGGTTGCCGTTGTGATCACCCCCTTTTTATTCAAATAACCAAAATCCTCGGAAGGGGATTAAAACTTAGTATTCTTTTCGACAGGTAGCCGCTTGCGGGCATTAATTCAAATAACCAAAATCCTCGGAAGGGGATTAAAACCCAGCCCCACGACCTTGCGACCAATCCGCTGGAATCGATTCAAATAACCAAAATCCTCGGAAGGGGATTAAAACATACTGATTATGCCCGATTTCATCAGCGCTCAACGCTGATTCAAATAACCAAAATCCTCGGAAGGGGATTAAAACCCTATTTGAACCACCGTAGCGCCGCCTGATGTCCCCACATTCAAATAACCAAAATCCTCGGAAGGGGATTAAAACTGAATGACAGCGACCATGCTTGTAAAGCCAATAGAAGATATTCAAATAACCAAAATCCTCGGAAGGGGATTAAAACGAATCCATTCCCATTTTTCAGCCCGCCCGTGTTCCTGATTCAAATAACCAAAATCCTCGGAAGGGGATTAAAACTCTCTCAACCCCTTACAGTGGCAGCGATGATACCCAACGATTCAAATAACCAAAATCCTCGGAAGGGGATTAAAACCCATAAATAAGCTGAATCACAAATACGACATCAAGTAGATTCAAATAACCAAAATCCTCGGAAGGGGATTAAAACAATTCGTTCAATGCCTCAGCATCGCCTTGTACATCAATCTATTCAAATAACCAAAATCCTCGGAAGGGGATTAAAACCGCGACTCCCCGCGTACCCAACAGCGGAGTAGTGCGATGCAAGATTCAAATAACCAAAATCCTCGGAAGGGGATTAAAACTCTTGTTCTGCCAACTCAGATTCAATCCAATCTAAATTCAAATAACCAAAATCCTCGGAAGGGGATTAAAACCAGCTTGAGTAAAAATGAATGAATCATAGTGCATGTTCCATTCAAATAACCAAAATCCTCGGAAGGGGATTAAAACGTACCAAGCTTCAACATCAAAACG
Organism: Herpetosiphon gulosus; assembly: GCF_039545135.1. NCBI lineage: Bacteria > Bacillati > Chloroflexota > Chloroflexia > Herpetosiphonales > Herpetosiphonaceae > Herpetosiphon > Herpetosiphon gulosus. The sequence continues at coordinate 401,182 of NZ_BAABRU010000005.1, forward strand.
CACATTATGGATTCAAATAACCAAAATCCTCGGAAGGGGATTAAAACCGTCCTGAATGGATGCGGAAGAGAGAGCGCTGTTTATACATTCAAATAACCAAAATCCTCGGAAGGGGATTAAAACACTTATGTTGGCTCCCAAGGAAGTCGCTTAGGTGTGTTCATTCAAATAACCAAAATCCTCGGAAGGGGATTAAAACGCTGGTGACACAGCCTACAAGGGGCAACATAAGGTCAATTCAAATAACCAAAATCCTCGGAAGGGGATTAAAACGGATCATTCACGAAATCGGCCATGTTGTAGGTGACAATATTCAAATAACCAAAATCCTCGGAAGGGGATTAAAACGTTGCGTTGAGCCGTAGTTGTAAGGAGTCTCTACCGTGTATTCAAATAACCAAAATCCTCGGAAGGGGATTAAAACGTACAGCGTATTTGCGGCTCATGCCACATTCGCAAGTACATTCAAATAACCAAAATCCTCGGAAGGGGATTAAAACCATCTGATTCGTCACGCGGCAAACCATTCGCCACCATCCGCGATTCAAATAACCAAAATCCTCGGAAGGGGATTAAAACTGTTTGTATTCGGGCGACCCAAATGCTCTTGCGCGAAGATTCAAATAACCAAAATCCTCGGAAGGGGATTAAAACTCAGGATCACGCTCAGTAATAAGGTCATAAAGATTCGCCAATTCAAATAACCAAAATCCTCGGAAGGGGATTAAAACCAATAAATTCTGAATTCTTTTGTACTCCTCCACCAAAATTCAAATAACCAAAATCCTCGGAAGGGGATTAAAACTGGGCTATACCCTGTGTCCTGAATTACACGCACGTTCTATTCAAATAACCAAAATCCTCGGAAGGGGATTAAAACTCAAGCACTCAAGACAGCATCAATCAATCCTGATTGGATTCAAATAACCAAAATCCTCGGAAGGGGATTAAAACTTGCAACTAGGAGTTACGGACATGAGCGCATCACAATTATTCAAATAACCAAAATCCTCGGAAGGGGATTAAAACTGATTATCGAAGTACAGAACTCCGTCTTCGTCGCCGTTCATTCAAATAACCAAAATCCTCGGAAGGGGATTAAAACATTATATTGCGCCAAGGCTTCGCCACTTATTACTTTATTCAAATAACCAAAATCCTCGGAAGGGGATTAAAACCCACCTGTGCGGCACTACCACCGCACATACAGCCCGATTCAAATAACCAAAATCCTCGGAAGGGGATTAAAACATTAATGAGAATGAACCTGAAATGAAGAATACCCAAGCCATTCAAATAACCAAAATCCTCGGAAGGGGATTAAAACTTTCTTTTCAAGCCCATCTACTATCGATGAATAAATACATTCAAATAACCAAAATCCTCGGAAGGGGATTAAAACCTTTTGAGGGGAGCGTATTCGTACTCCCCATCCGTAACATTCAAATAACCAAAATCCTCGGAAGGGGATTAAAACATGATATTGTCTATGTTGGTACACGGCGTTTTGAGATTCAAATAACCAAAATCCTCGGAAGGGGATTAAAACGCATTAGAATAATCCTCGGTAGCTATCAAGTGTCATTTTATTCAAATAACCAAAATCCTCGGAAGGGGATTAAAACTTAATTTTAAATTTAATTAACATGACTATAGTTAATTAAATTCAAATAACCAAAATTCTCGGAAGGGGATTAAAACTGTAATGTAAGTTGAAAATATCCAACATGCGATAACGATTCAAATAACCAAAATCCTCGGAAGGGGATTAAAACCTAATAGTTGAACGTCCTCTGGTAATTCGATTATGTATTCAAATAACCAAAATCCTCGGAAGGGGATTAAAACTGTAGTTTACTTACCTCGTATTGCCGCGCTTCAAGCGCATTCAAATAACCAAAATCCTCGGAAGGGGATTAAAACTGATTGCCAAATCCAACAGCGTTCGAACGTTGATTCCATTCAAATAACCAAAATCCTCGGAAGGGGATTAAAACTATTTGCCTTCCATTGCGCATCAGCTTTCTCGCGCTCTATTCAAATAACCAAAATCCTCGGAAGGGGATTAAAACCGATCAATGCCTGGCGTTGGCCGTTGATCGTGTTGAATTCAAATAACCAAAATCCTCGGAAGGGGATTAAAACATTAGCCCAAACACGTAGAGCGCAACGCGATTCTAATGGATTCAAATAACCAAAATCCTCGGAAGGGGATTAAAACCTGCACAGGCCGATCAATTCATCAGCGCTACATTGTTCATTCAAATAACCAAAATCCTCGGAAGGGGATTAAAACCCTTAGCAACGAGGTTTTCAGCAATCAAATGGAGATCACATTCAAATAACCAAAATCCTCGGAAGGGGATTAAAACCGCAGCGGTCAAGGTGTGCCCTTCCGCGCCCACCATATATTCAAATAACCAAAATCCTCGGAAGGGGATTAAAACCGATCATTGCGGGCGGCTTGTTTACCACTCAAGTTTTTAAATTCAAATAACCAAAATCCTCGGAAGGGGATTAAAACCGATCAAGTCAAGCGCTTCCGCCACACTCAGGCGGCGATTCAAATAACCAAAATCCTCGGAAGGGGATTAAAACACCACAACTGATCAATAGGGGTATGTCGTCTATGAAGGATTCAAATAACCAAAATCCTCGGAAGGGGATTAAAACTCGCTATGACGATCTCCCTCAAGCCAGAGAGCGACGATTCAAATAACCAAAATCCTCGGAAGGGGATTAAAACGGACGTTAACCACGCGCCAAGCAGTGGGATGACGCACATTCAAATAACCAAAATCCTCGGAAGGGGATTAAAACCTTCGTCAGCAGCCTTTTTGCCAACGATCTGCAATTGGATTCAAATAACCAAAATCCTCGGAAGGGGATTAAAACGCTCTACCGTGAATGTACCATTATTCGCAGGGTTGGTAGCATTCAAATAACCAAAATCCTCGGAAGGGGATTAAAACTCATTTCTGTATAACGTATAAGTACCTGGCCTGGTCTATTCAAATAACCAAAATCCTCGGAAGGGGATTAAAACAGTTGATACCGCGTCAATAGACTCTTCTGGACCCATAGATTCAAATAACCAAAATCCTCGGAAGGGGATTAAAACGTGATTAGCACGTCAGCATCCCACAAGGCCCGATAAATTGATTCAAATAACCAAAATCCTCGGAAGGGGATTAAAACGCCAAACATAGCGCTAATGTACCGTGCCTGTTTACATTCAAATAACCAAAATCCTCGGAAGGGGATTAAAACGCTAATGTACCGTGCCTGTTTACCAGCTTCATCAGCGCATTCAAATAACCAAAATCCTCGGAAGGGGATTAAAACACGGTTGGCGCGTGGCTCTGAACCCTCAAGCTGGGCTACCAGCTATTCAAATAACCAAAATCCTCGGAAGGGGATTAAAACCATACATAAGCCCTAGCATAAATAAACACGTAAATACATTCAAATAACCAAAATCCTCGGAAGGGGATTAAAACGGAAAAAGAATGATAATCACAGGCTATATGCTCATTGATTCAAATAACCAAAATCCTCGGAAGGGGATTAAAACGTAGATATGATTTTCTGCTCATACGGGTCGAGTGACTCCATTCAAATAACCAAAATCCTCGGAAGGGGATTAAAACCCACAAGTAGGCAGTTTCTGCATTCGTTTTAACAACGCTCAATTCAAATAACCAAAATCCTCGGAAGGGGATTAAAACGTGTGATAGCTGAGCTTTTCTGAGCGGGTATAAATCCATTCAAATAACCAAAATCCTCGGAAGGGGATTAAAACGGAAACCGTCCTTAGTTTTGCGGTCGCCGCTGGCAAGATTCAAATAACCAAAATCCTCGGAAGGGGATTAAAACGGTGATCGCATACGTTGAAAGCACCCAAAACTTTGCCATTCAAATAACCAAAATCCTCGGAAGGGGATTAAAACAAAACGGTCTATCCGATTCTGATAGCGTCCAAATGGTGATTCAAATAACCAAAATCCTCGGAAGGGGATTAAAACCGGTTGAGCTTGCTACGGTTGATTTTGCGGTTGTCATTATTCAAATAACCAAAATCCTCGGAAGGGGATTAAAACCCCCAAACTCTTGGCTAACAATTTTATCCTTGAGTTCCATTCAAATAACCAAAATCCTCGGAAGGGGATTAAAACCAAACGGGCTGAAGAGGCTATCGAAGAAGCCTCGAAAAATTCAAATAACCAAAATCCTCGGAAGGGGATTAAAACGGATCGATGCAAACCAATTTTTGCCAGCAATATAGACTATTCAAATAACCAAAATCCTCGGAAGGGGATTAAAACTCTAACTCAAAGCAAGCTAACGTTGGTGCAGTCATCTAGCATTCAAATAACCAAAATCCTCGGAAGGGGATTAAAACGCCCAGCACCGCAAACGAAGCAGTGCAAAGAGGCCAAAGATTCAAATAACCAAAATCCTCGGAAGGGGATTAAAACTTTCGGAGCCTTGCTCACTTTGGCGTATGGTAAGTTTGAATTCAAATAACCAAAATCCTCGGAAGGGGATTAAAACCTAATGGGATCAAACACCCTCCAGCGTAGTGCATGCATTCAAATAACCAAAATCCTCGGAAGGGGATTAAAACTAAGATAAAAGAAAGGCTCAGTGACCATCGAAAGCGCATTCAAATAACCAAAATCCTCGGAAGGGGATTAAAACCGTCGGACTCGCATTCGGGTTGCTCACTCTTGCTCATCCATTCAAATAACCAAAATCCTCGGAAGGGGATTAAAACCATCTTGGTCGCCAAGTCGCGGAATCGGAACAGGTGAAACATTCAAATAACCAAAATCCTCGGAAGGGGATTAAAACGGAGTTGCCCGCGCACGCGGGTGGACTCTAACCGAATCAATTCAAATAACCAAAATCCTCGGAAGGGGATTAAAACCGGTTGCTACGATGAATACCCCCGCCAATGCTGCATGTTCTTATTCAAATAACCAAAATCCTCGGAAGGGGATTAAAACCATACATAAGCCCTAGCATAAATAAACACGTAAATACATTCAAATAACCAAAATCCTCGGAAGGGGATTAAAACTGCACGAGTTTGGAACACCCAACAAGGGCGCTATGTTCCATTCAAATAACCAAAATCCTCGGAAGGGGATTAAAACAGATTTGGAACCTGAAAATCAAAATCCAACCTGTGAAATTTATTCAAATAACCAAAATCCTCGGAAGGGGATTAAAACGAATTGCCAGCTTGCCTGCCGTGTCAGCGGTGGCATACTATTCAAATAACCAAAATCCTCGGAAGGGGATTAAAACTGTCATTGACTGGATACGAAATTCTAACTCTTGTTTTTTATTCAAATAACCAAAATCCTCGGAAGGGGATTAAAACAAAGCGGCTATGCTTTAGGGATACTGCGTTTATTTTCGATTCAAATAACCAAAATCCTCGGAAGGGGATTAAAACTTACTTTTGTTAGCGTTGTTCTAAGTTATGGCGTAAATTTGATTCAAATAACCAAAATCCTCGGAAGGGGATTAAAACCAATCAATATTCAGGCAAGGAATGGCAAGCGTTGAATATTCAAATAACCAAAATCCTCGGAAGGGGATTAAAACTGAAATTATCGATCTGATTCGTGAGCGGTATCCTGAAAATTCAAATAACCAAAATCCTCGGAAGGGGATTAAAACGTATCGCACAAGGCATTACAAGCCGTTCAGGTGCTATCCTATTCAAATAACCAAAATCCTCGGAAGGGGATTAAAACTGCCCAAGATCACTTACACGGCCTTCGGCCTCTAGTGATTCAAATAACCAAAATCCTCGGAAGGGGATTAAAACTTCGGATAATCGCCGCGCTTTGATAGCTCAGCCTCACGCATTCAAATAACCAAAATCCTCGGAAGGGGATTAAAACGCTTCGCCATGCTTGGTGTACACCACACAGCCTGCTGCAATTCAAATAACCAAAATCCTCGGAAGGGGATTAAAACCTTAACTATCAGCTCATTCGCTCAAGCTTTCACAAACATTCAAATAACCAAAATCCTCGGAAGGGGATTAAAACGCACGCCAACCGCAACGATCTCGCCAGTTTCAATATGGATTCAAATAACCAAAATCCTCGGAAGGGGATTAAAACTCACTTGACCGACGATTCAAACCCGTTCTGTTTACAGTATTCAAATAACCAAAATCCTCGGAAGGGGATTAAAACTGACGTTACTCGATAGGTACGACCTTCAATAATAATAATATTCAAATAACCAAAATCCTCGGAAGGGGATTAAAACGTTCTTTTTCTGTATGTATGAGGTACTGTATCCAAATTCAAATAACCAAAATCCTCGGAAGGGGATTAAAACGTTAAAGGCAGCGTTGCTACCAAGTCGAGCCTACCTGTATTCAAATAACCAAAATCCTCGGAAGGGGATTAAAACTTAATGGCTATTGATGGTGATCAGAAAAGAGAAAAGAAAATTCAAATAACCAAAATCCTCGGAAGGGGATTAAAACAGAAATTTTGTACTTGCATGATTCACTCCTAGAGATAATGATTCAAATAACCAAAATCCTCGGAAGGGGATTAAAACTGAGAAACCCCGTATTGTAGACATGCCCCGCTAGGTGTTATTCAAATAACCAAAATCCTCGGAAGGGGATTAAAACCATAAACCGATACGTATCGGGATCTTCTCCCCGATGTGGATTCAAATAACCAAAATCCTCGGAAGGGGATTAAAACCGCGTCCAAATCTATTTTGAATGATTCGCGCATAAGATTCAAATAACCAAAATCCTCGGAAGGGGATTAAAACATTAATATAGACCCGCAACGGTAGCGATAACGTGTTATACATTCAAATAACCAAAATCCTCGGAAGGGGATTAAAACCGAAGCGCTCAACCTCTTTATCGTTGGCGCGGACGTTATATTCAAATAACCAAAATCCTCGGAAGGGGATTAAAACCTCAAGAGGCGCTGAAGGCCGAGCAAGAGCAAATGAATTCAAATAACCAAAATCCTCGGAAGGGGATTAAAACATTCGTATGAAGCATTGGCCGAGGCAGAACGCCAAGCCCATTCAAATAACCAAAATCCTCGGAAGGGGATTAAAACGGAGACGGCCGTTGACGGAGAGTACGAGCAGTACGTTTATTCAAATAACCAAAATCCTCGGAAGGGGATTAAAACCTCGCGTCTTGGCCAAGATACCGAGGACGGATGCTTTGATTCAAATAACCAAAATCCTCGGAAGGGGATTAAAACTTACTTCAAACTTCATACCAACTAATCCTACACTATCACATTCAAATAACCAAAATCCTCGGAAGGGGATTAAAACCATCAAAGACGAGCGTTGTAGTCGGGACGGTTGCAGGCTCATTCAAATAACCAAAATCCTCGGAAGGGGATTAAAACGTACAGTATAGCGCTCGAGTGGCTTATCTGTCAACGCATTCAAATAACCAAAATCCTCGGAAGGGGATTAAAACGTTATTTTGTATGGCATGAACAAGGTGCAATTGTTGTTCATTCAAATAACCAAAATCCTCGGAAGGGGATTAAAACCCATGGCCCTGGCGGTCTGTTTTCAACCCCAGGCATGGAATTCAAATAACCAAAATCCTCGGAAGGGGATTAAAACGCGAAAATCCGACCGTTGACGGCGTACACCACGCGGATTCAAATAACCAAAATCCTCGGAAGGGGATTAAAACGGATAATTCTCTTTTGACCAATCAGCAGGCAACATCATTCAAATAACCAAAATCCTCGGAAGGGGATTAAAACAATGCGCGTAAAGAGCAAGTAAAGCTTATTGCTTCAGGCAAATTCAAATAACCAAAATCCTCGGAAGGGGATTAAAACGAAATAGCGCGTATCGCTCGGATCGTAGCGGCTATCATTCAAATAACCAAAATCCTCGGAAGGGGATTAAAACTAATCGACTTGTCGTGCGAGATACATCAACCAATGAAGCATTCAAATAACCAAAATCCTCGGAAGGGGATTAAAACAGAAAGCGAAGTCTACGCGGCCATGAACCGCGTCTTGCTATTCAAATAACCAAAATCCTCGGAAGGGGATTAAAACGTTCAGGCTGATGCTCAGCTACAAAGGCGATAAGTTCATTCAAATAACCAAAATCCTCGGAAGGGGATTAAAACATGCACGGCGGGTCATTTGTCTCAAGTCACGCCAACAGGATTCAAATAACCAAAATCCTCGGAAGGGGATTAAAACAGCGAGAGGCTAATGCTTCAATCGTACCCAGTTGCGCCGATTCAAATAACCAAAATCCTCGGAAGGGGATTAAAACCGAATCACCTCCAGTAAGTCAACGCCAACAATTTTGTTATTCAAATAACCAAAATCCTCGGAAGGGGATTAAAACAATTTCTTCCTCGACGCTGAAACTGCCAACCACGTAAAGATTCAAATAACCAAAATCCTCGGAAGGGGATTAAAACATCATTCCCTCGGGGCGATAGAGGTCACTCCACTGGATTCAAATAACCAAAATCCTCGGAAGGGGATTAAAACGCAGGTATGATGTATCACGCGGTACAACGCATTATTCAAGATTCAAATAACCAAAATCCTCGGAAGGGGATTAAAACCGAATTTGGAGCCATGACTGATCTCAAACAAACCAAATTCAAATAACCAAAATCCTCGGAAGGGGATTATGTCACTTTCCGCCCTATACTACACAAAAATCGTTAGCAATCGCGCTCAATAATCGTCGGCAATCGTGCCCAATGTGGCCGATCGTCGGCAATACTGCTCATCTGACGTGCATTGCACCCCCATGTC